>WRNF01000084.1 GCA_009776715.1 Treponema sp.
CGGCATGCTTCTGGTGCTTATGGCCTACAGCGTAAAGCACATCATCTCCGCCGGAATGATAATGGACACGATTCTCTACAGGGCCGCCGAGCTGATCCGCCGTTCGCCGCCGATGACAGCCGCCTTTTTAATTTACGCCGCGACGCTTGTCATGAATTTTTTTATCGGCGCCGCCAGCGCGAAAGCCTTCCTCATGATGCCCTTGCTCACGCCTCTTGCGGATCTGACCGGCATTACCCGGCAGACGGCGGTGCTCGCCTTTGACTTTGGCGACGGCTTTTCCAATGTAATCTTCCCCACCAACGCGCTCCTGTTGATAGCCCTTTCGTTTTCTGTTGTGAGTTACGCCAAATGGATGCGCTGGACATGGAAAATACAGCTTGCGATTCTGGCCGTTACCTCGGCCTTCCTTGCCTTCGCGGTAAAAACCGGCTTCGGGCCGTTTTAGGGTTTTCCGGCGGTTTTACACGCAAAGGCCGATTATCCCCTAGTATCTCCGCGCGGGATCTTTTCGCACCCGGTTTACTTGAAAAAACCTGATTTTCCGTATTTGTGGAGTTTCCCGCCGCCGCGCTGGCCGGCCTCCTCAAGCTGCTTAAAGATGAAGGAAGCGAAACCGGTTTCATCCCCCGCGTCGGCGCAGGAAAAACCCATGGCCAGGCACGTTTCGTCCGACGGAGCGGCAAGGACGCCCCGGGTAATGGAACGGAAAGCGGCTAAAGCCGCGGATCCAAGAATGTCAGCCGCGTCGCCTGTTTCCCGGTAAACAAGGGCCAGGCTGCCTTTGCCCCTTTCTTTATATACAGTCACAATCTCTTTTACCAGGAACAGCCATCCTTTAATATAATCATTCGCCATTATTTCAATATCCGCCAGGTTCAGATCTCCGGCGCTCTGGCCGCCGGAAGGAGGCTCGCAGACAAGGATAGCCCCGCCAAGCGTCCCAAGGCGGTTTTCCGCGGCAAGCACAAGGGCATGCGCCGAAATAGGGCGGCCCGGGTTCCATTCCAGGGAAATACGCCCCGGCGGGGATTCTGCAGTACCGGCCTTTGCACCGACCGAAGGCCGTCCGTCCCCCGAGCTAAACCTGTTTGGTACGGACGCGATGGCGTACTGCTCGCCCCGCCGGGCCGCTTCCCCTTCAACGGCGCTTAAAAGCGCCGATTCGTTTCCCGCGATTATTATTCCCCTGCTCATTGCAATAGACTCCGTTTTCCGCTACCTGATATATAGAGTCTGTCCATAATGTAGACACATTATGGACAGACCACCTTAAAAACTGCATTTTCACAGCTTAAAGGCTGCGAAAATGCAGGTGTCGTCCACAAAGTAACCGACTTTGTGGACAGACACTATATACACCATTTCCCGCCTTCAGGCAAGATAGATTTTCCAAAATCTTAAGTTTTGGAAAATCCCCAATATATTAAGATTGATCTACATCAATTGAATTTTTATTTATTTTTGTTATTATTAATTAACACGGGAGATTTGCTTTATGAATGATGTATTAAAAGAGCCTCAAAAATGCCGCTTTGCATTTATTGATAATATACGTTCGCTTGTAATAATTCTTGTTATCGCAATGCATTCGGCAGTTACCTACAGCGGCATGGGAAGCTGGTATTATGTGGAAGGTTCAACTGATAGACTGTCCGTTTTTGAAATGGTTTTTTTTGGTTTTTTCCAGTCGTTTTTGCAGGCATGGATTATGGGCATCCTGTTTTTCATTTCGGCTTATCTTGCATCAAAAGCGCTGGCAAAACACGGCCCGGTAAAATTTATTAAAGAAAGGCTTTTTCGTCTCGGGCTGCCGCTGCTCTTATATGTATTTATCATCTCACCTTTTATCTTGTTTGTTCTAATGGGGTACAACGCTGAAAGTTCTTTTGTTGATAACTATATCCTGTATATCAAGGATTTTTGGTGGCTGGGCTCCACAGGGCCGTTATGGTATGTTCAAGTTCTTCTGATTTTTTGCATTTTATACACAGTTGCAAAAAAATGCATTTTGAAAACTGTAAAACTGTCCAACATACGCATAACAGGAACAGGTATTGGACTTGTGAGACAACCCGGTTGGTTGTCTCACAAGTCCGGCATTTTTTATGGCAAAGCCATAAAAAAGTGCTGGTTTTCTAAGGAAGTTGTTCAGAAACTGAAGTTTCCGAACAACTCTATAATAATTACTATTTTTGCAACCGCATTAATCGCTTTTTTTGTCAGGATAAAAATTCCGATAGGATCAAGTTTTTACAATCTGCAATTTGCATACTTTCCTTCATATATCGTGATGTTTATTGCTGGTTTATTAACCGGTGAAAACAATTTACTGGAAGAAGTCGCAAATGAGAAAAATGCAAAATGGCTGAAAATTTCTTTGCTTGTTGGAATACCGTTATGGACATCAACAATGATATTGGGAGGAGCGCTTGAGGGCAAAGAGTATTTTAACGGCGGCCTGCATTGGCAAAATTTCACATTCGCTTTATGGGAATCTTTAACCGCCGTAGGCTTTTCAATAGGCCTGATTTCGCTTTTCAAAAAGAAGACAAATATTGAAAATAAATTTACCGGATTAATGCGGGATAATGCTTTTGGGATGTATTTTTTCCATGCCCCGGTTTTGATAACGGTATCATTGGCGTTAAAATTCTTAAATTTGTGCCCTATCCTGAAATTCGCAGCAGTGTTGCTGCTGGCTTCAGCTTTTTCCCTGCTTTTGTCGTTTTTGGCAAGATCAATTAAACCAATTGGAAAAATATTAAAATAATTACCGAGGAAGTTCTATTCTTGAGAATTCTCCGATCGCGTTTATTGGGAGTTGTTCTGAAACTGAGGTTTCCGGACAACTCATATATATTATTTTCAGCCTTGCGGGTGCATCATACTGTCTTTGCTTCTGTCGCATAAAAATAGTTATGTGCCATATTTTATTTATATAGATATAATGAAATAAATAACGAAATAGGTTTTTTTAATAAAACAATAAAAGAACAGGGGAAAGTATTATATGGAGCGTTATGAATCGTGGATTGAAAGGGCAAAAAGTAGTCTTGAAATATCAAAAATGGCGGTCAACGATAATGTATATTATGAGGATTTGTGTTACCAATCTCGACAGGCCGTTGAAAAAGGTAAAAGGGTATTCTAATATATTATGATGTTGAACCTGAATTTACACATAATATTGGAATAAACTGTATAAGGGGTTTTATATGTTAAAAATGTTGAAAATAGATATTTTTGTTTTAATTATCACAATTGCCTTAGTTTTTGCATTTACAGCTTGTGATAACGGAAATGATAATAGCAATGAAACGCCGGATACACCTCAACCGTTTAATAACATAACCGCTGCACAATTAGTTGCCAATATCAAAATCGGATGGAATTTAGGAGATACGCTTGACGCTCATGATCATGGGGAAGGGTGGCTTCCTGATACTATTTTCGGAATGGAAACAGCATGGGGTAAGCCTGTTACTACGAAAGCAATGATCACTACAATTAAAAATGCAGGTTTTAACGCAATAAGAATTCCTGTTACATGGTACAAGGCAACAGATTCAAATAATAACATTCGTGCGGACTGGATGGCAAGGGTTACAGAGGTTGTAAATTACGCAGTTGATAACGATATGTATATCATTCTTAACACGCACCATGACGAGCATTTATTTAAGTTTACAAACGCGCAAAAAACCACGTCATTAAATGCGTTCAAAAAAATATGGGAACAAATTGCAGACAATTTCAAAAATTATAACGAAAAATTAATTTTTGAAGCGTTAAACGAGCCAAGAACCGTTGGCGTTTCCCATGAATGGACTGGCGGCAATGCAGAAGAAAGGACAAACCTCAACGAACATTATCAGCTTTTTGTTAATACAGTACGTGTGAGTGGAGGAAATAACGATAAGCGTATTTTAATGGTAAACACTTACGGTGCTTACGGCAGGCAAAACGCGATAGACGGTCTTGTTATCCCCGCCGATACAGTATCAAATAAAATTATTGTATCTATTCATGTTTACCAGCCTTATCATTTTGCTCAAAATGGCGCACCTGTCGGGACAGACTATTCAGTAAGTACATGGAGCAAGTCCAATTCAGAGGATACTTCGCCAATTACCGATCCAATTTATCGTGTTTATAATAAATTCATCAGCAATGGAATCCCCGTTATAATAGGGGAATTCGGAGCACAGGATAAAAATAATGAAGATGTTAGAGCGCAGTGGGCGGAATTCTATGTGGGTTACGCTAAAAGTAAAGGAGTAAAATGTTTCTTGTGGGATAATGGTACATTTTCAATCAATGAAGGTGAGTTAATGGGTTTTTTTAACCGAAATAATAATACTTTTCCTTTTCCAAATTATCTTGCCGGCTTGATGAGAGGGGCGGAAGGGGAATGGAAAGGGGAAGAAAATATTACAGTAGCAAAAACTGTTACACTTAATGCAAATGTATATGATGCCGGGGATGGACAAGGGGAAATAGCACATGGGTATCAGGCAAAATTCCCGCTAAGCGAATTGTCAGGCAGTATTCAAGTTGCAAGCGGTGACACTTATACCTTAATTTATACGGTTACATCGAATGCTGCAATAGGTAATTTGCAGGTGGTTCTTGTTGATACCAGACAAGCTGTGGATTATTGGAAAGAACTTTCCGGATATGTGGATATTGGAGCGGTAAATATCGGTTCACCTGTTAGTGGAACAAAAGCAATAACTGCTACAGAAACAGCAGGTGATTCATCTGATACCGCTAATCAATTTGTATTGGGTATAAACGAATCTGATATTACCGCAAGCGCCCCAACTTTGACTTTTGCTGCTTTAAGTTTAGTTAAAGATTGAGGAAAGGATTTAAAAATTTTATGAAAAATATTCCAGAAAGAAATGATTAGAGTTGTTCGGAAACCTCAGTTTCAGCTTTCGCGTTAAAAATTCGGGACAAGCCTGACGCTGACTCCCATTATTCCCCCTTCCCCAAATCCCGCCTTTCAGCTACACTTTCCCCATGGAAGAGCAATTAAACGAATACCAGGGTAAAGCAACCATGGATAAAATCACCTCGCTGGCAAAGCGGCGGGGCTTTGTGTTTCAGTCTTCGGAGATTTACGGCGGCCAGAACGGGGCCTGGGATTACGGGCCTTTGGGCATAGAGCTGAAAAACCGCATCGCGGGGGCCTGGTGGAAGGAAATGACCCAGCTCCACGACGATATTGTGGGCCTTGACGCGGCGATTTTGATGCATCCCCGCACCTGGGAGGCTTCCGGCCATGTGGAAAATTTTACCGATCCGCTGGTGGACTGTAAAAAATGCAAGGCCCGCTTCCGGGCGGATCAGATCCCCGAAGAAAACCTCGCGGCGAAAAAATGCCCGGAATGTGAAGGCGAGCTGACCGACACCCGCAAATTCAACCTGATGTTCAAAACCCACATCGGGCCGGCGGAGGACACAGCGAGCGTCATCTACCTTAGGCCGGAAACCGCCCAGGGAATATACGTCAACTACAAAAACATCATCCAGTCGAACCGGATGAAGATCCCCTTCGGCATCGCCCAGATTGGCAAGGCCTTCCGCAACGAAATTGTCACCAAAAACTTTATTTTCAGGACCTGCGAATTTGAGCAGATGGAGATGCAGTACTTTGTAAAGCCCGGCACCGACGAGGAATGGTTTGTCGAGTGGAAAAAACGCCGCTGGGCCTATTACGACAAACTCGGCGTAAAAATGGATCATCTGCGCTGGCACCAGCACGGGCCGGGCGAACTTGCCCATTACGCCAAAGACGCTTACGATATCGAATACCTTTTCCCCATGGGCTGGAGGGAGCTTGAAGGCGTGCACAACCGCACAGACTACGATCTTAGCCGCCATACCCAGTACTCCGGCAAGGATATGCAGTACATAGACCAGGACAACAACAACGAGCGGTACATTCCCTACATCATCGAAACATCGGCGGGCCTTACCCGGAACGTGCTGATGATCCTCTGCGACGCCTATGACGAAGAGCAGGTCACCGACAAGGGCAGTGCCGCTTCCGAAGGAAGCGCGGACGATATTAGAACGGTGCTGCGCTTCCACCCCAGCCTGGCGCCGGTTACCGTCGCCGTGCTGCCCCTGATGAAAAAAGACGGCCTTGCCGAAATGGCCCAGGATATACGCACGGAATTAAAGGAAGACTTCGCCACCGACTACGACCAGGCCGGCGCCATCGGCCGCCGCTACCGGCGCCAGGACGAGGCGGGAACACCTTTCTGCGTAACCGTGGACTACCAGTCAAAGGATGACAATACCGTCACCCTGCGCTTCCGCGATTCAATGGAACAGATACGCGTTCCCAAGGCGGAACTCGCATCCCGGCTGCGCCAGGAGATAAAAACGTACAAACGGGCAGCAAAGTAATTTCCCGGGCTGTCTGGGAAGCAGCCAACTTCCCGGACTGCCCCATTTCTTGTAAAAACCGGTTTTCTGCTGTAGTATTACGCCGTGGCATATAAAAAAAATACAGCAAAAAAAATATTGTTTTTTTTATGCCCAGTGTTTCTCTTCGCCGGCTCCTGCGCAAGCACCGGCTCTTTTAACGCAATTGACGGCGAGCTTGGTTACAGCCGTTATGCCGAAAGCATAGCCCTTCTGGAAAAAAACAAAAAATTCCTTTACTCGAACAGGGACACGGTACTGTACTGCCTGGACAAGGGAATGTTAAGCCATTACGCCCAGCTTTACGCCGATTCGTCCCGGCTGCTTGAGGACGGCGAAAGGGCAATTGAAGAAGCGTTTACCAAAAGCGTCACCCAGGAAATTTCCGCGTTTTTAATTAATGACAATGCCCGCGACTACGGCGGCGAGGACTACGAAGACATCTACATCAATGTTTTTAACGCCCTCAATTACCATCACCGCGGAGAGCCGGAAGGGGCAATGGTAGAGATACGGAGGATGAACAGCAAACTTGAGTACCTCGCCTTCAAGTACGACGCCTCCCTTGCCAGGCTCCGGAAAAAAGCCCAGGAGGACAGCAGCGTTTCCATGCCGCCGGAACCGGCCCGCCCGGCCCAATTCAGCAATTCCGCCCTTGCCCGCTATCTGGGAATGCTTTTTTACCGGGGGGCCGGCCTCCATGACAGCGCGAGAATAGACAGGGACTGGCTTCGCGCGGCTTTTGCCGGTTCTCCCGCCGTTTACAAACAGCCTGTGCCGTCGTCCATTTCGGGCGAACTTGCCATTCCCGAAGGCATGGCGCGGCTTAACGTTTTATCTTTCGCGGGGCTTTCCCCCGTAAAGCGGGAAGCCGTTATGAGGCTCCCCATTGGAAACGGGCGCTGGATAAAGATAGCCCTTCCCGAAATGGCGAGCCGCCGCTCCTCGGTTAGCAG
>WRNF01000085.1 GCA_009776715.1 Treponema sp.
CCGTATCTGCTGATCCAGTGCATTTTCAACTTCGCCAAACAGGTTTTTCGCTGTAGTAGGGCCAATAACCGCAACCCTGCTTCTGTCGGCCATATCCTGATCATCAAAAAAAAATCCAGCATTAAGATTATAGTTTCTTGCAATGCAGTAATCAGGTTCAACTCCTAAAATTGAAACCTGCACGTTTCCCTGTCCGCCTGAAACATCGGCATTGCTGTTTATAACACCGGAAATTGCAGCGGCATAACTGGATTCTTCCCGTAATTTTTGAATGTCTTTTTTTGAAAATGCATTCATACGCATCATCATCTGCTGACCGCTGCGGTTTACCTGGCGGCGGGGCATAACCTGAAGCAAATTTGTTCCCATAGCGGTTATTCGCTCTTCTATTACCTGCTGGGTGCCTTCGCCTAACGCAACCATTATTATTACAGACCCTACGCCGATAATTACGCCTAATGATGTTAAAAGACTGCGCATACGGTTGCGAAGAATAGAACGAAAACATGTTTGCAGTAATTGAATTATATTCAAGCGTTTGCCCCCTGTTCTGCAAGCAGTACGTGTTCTGCAAGCAGAACATGGTCCTTTTTCCATTGCGCAAGGTCTTCTGCGGCATCGCGTCTTTCGCTAAGCTCTGTGTCGGAAACCAACTGCCCGTCCCGCAGGGTAATGATGCGTTTTGTGTAAACAGCCAATTCCGGTTCATGCGTTACCATGATGATTGTTTTTCCCTGCCTGTTAAGTTCCTGAAAAAGCCCCATTATTTCCAGCGTCATTCCCGTATCTAGATTACCGGTCGGCTCATCCGCAAGAATAAACGCAGGATCATTTACCATGGCTCTTGCGATGGCTACTCGCTGCTGCTGCCCGCCGGAGAGCTGGGAAGGGTAATGATCCATCCGCTTTGCAAGGCCTACTTCCCTTAATGCCTTTATTGCCCTGTCTTTACGGAATTGAGCGCTAAGGCGCTTTTCGTTTTTTTCCCTGCGCCGATAAAACAAAGGGAGTTCTACATTTTCCAGTGCAGTAGTACGCGCCAATAAATTAAATGATTGAAAAACAAACCCAATTTTCCGGTTTCTGATATAAGCAAAAGTATCTGAATTGGATTTGGACGTTTCAATTCCATCCAGGGTATAGGTTCCCCCGCTTGGCTTATCCAGGCAGCCAAGGATGTTCATTAATGTTGATTTGCCGGATCCGGAAGGCCCCATAACAGAAACAAATTCTCCCGATGCGGCAGAAAAATCAATTCCGCGTAAAGCCCGCACAACAACAGCGTCATCGCTGCCATTTCTGGCTTCGTTTTTTCTAGCTTCGTTTTTTTTTGATGCGTCTTTTTTAGAGGCTCCTTGCTTAAGCTCCATCCGGTATTCACGTTTTATTCCCCGCATTTCGATAACTGGCATTAAATATTCTCCCTTAAAATTATCTGCCTGTTTTCAAGATCGTCTCTGCCAATAATTTCAGTTAATGAACCTGATGATATTCCTGTCTGTACCTGCATTACTCCGATTTTTCCGTTATTGTCAATATACCAGAGATTACGCATAACTACCGCAGAAGACCTTTGTGTTCCGCTCTGGTTTTGATCTCCTTGCCGGCGTCCCTGCCTGCCGCCACCCGGCACTCCCATCTGGCGCATGCCTTGCCCGCTGCCTATCATTAAACCGGTAAGGCCCGTGTTGGCATTCTGACTTTGCCCGGCGCTTTGAGCCTGCTCTTTAGCCCTTGCTTCAATTGCCGTTTTCCGTTGATCATCGTCTAAATTTTCAAGCCCTGCGTTAAATATCATTTCACTAATTGTTTCCGCACTAAGGTTTGTTGGCTGGTAACGTAAAGCGGCATTAGGCGCCAACAAGACATCATCGCTGCGTTCTACAATAAAGTCTACCGCACAGGTCATTCCAGGGAGAAGGGAGCCGTCCAGGTTTTCAACTTTAATGATAACGGTATAAGAAACAACATTATTTGAAATAACCGGCACCATGCGTAAAGTTTCCACTTCGCCGAAAAAATTGCGTCCGGGCAGGCTTTCCAAAGTAAAACGCACAGCCTGGCCTTTATGAATGGAAGCGACATCAAGCTCGCCTATCCCCGCTTCAATTTGCATTTCGTTTAAATTTTCCGCCAGGGTAAAAATTGCCGATGAATTGTTGCTGGAACTGTCTACGACGGTATCGCCAATATTTATGCGGCGATCAAGCACAATGCCGTCGATAGGCGAAATAATATATGCGTATTGATTGATCTCTGTCTCAATTTCACGTAAATTTGCCTCTGCAATTCCAAGATCCGCCGCTTGGCTGTCCAAAGTTGTTTTGCTTGTTTTTAATTCATATTCAGAAATTAAATTTTTTTCCGCAAGCGCCTGCTGGTTCCGGTAATTAATTTGCTGCAGCTCGTGATTTGCCCTTGCCTTTCTAACTGCTGCATACTGCTGGTCCCGTTTTAGCCTTAGCATATCGGTATTCAACTCTGCAAGAATATCCCCTTTTTTAATTGGATCATTGTAATCCACATAAATTTTTTCTACTTTGCCGCTCATCATAGGAAGCACTTTTACTGTAGCTACAGGATTAATGGTGCCGCTGGAAGAAACAGTGCGTTCGATGCTTCCCCGGNTAATATTGGCAAATTCATAGTTNACCTTCGAGTTTTTGTTTTCGCAGGCATTTATCAGCATTGCGATAATTAAAATACAGCAATACGTAACTTTCGATTTAAAGAATTCCATATATTCATTCTAACAAATAATGAGATAAAAAGGTAACATTTTAGAAAATAAAATATGATTTATGCAAATTTACTGCAAAAACAGAAAAATATGCCAATAATGCATTTTTACAGGACTGCAATAATTATGTTCGGGGCATTAATACGTCGTCTATCGGTATGCAAGTTCCGTTATTTCAGCACACTCCTGGGATTAACGGTAACGCCGTTTTTATAAACAGTAAAATGAAGGTGATTGCCGGTGCTTTGGCCGGTGCTGCCGACATCGCCGATGCGTTCGCCGGTTCCCACATAAGCTCCGGATTTTACCCGTATTACGCTCATGTGTCCGTACATGGTACGGTACCCTGAATGATGGGTAACAACCACAAAGTTCCCCAGTATGCTGTCATATCCTGCGGAGCTAACCCTGCCGGACATGGCCGCACGCACCGGCGTTCCCCGTGGGGCGCCAATATCAATCCCCGTATGAAATGAGCGGTTGCCGCCAAAGGGATTCGCTCGGTTGCCGTAGGGTGAAGTGATAATGCCGGAAACAGGCCAAATAAACAAATCGCCGTTTATCTCCTGCCGTTCCATCCAATCAAGCTTTGCCCCTGGAATAAATACTTTTGACCCGGGCAGCGCAAAACTCGAAAAAAGTTCGTTTGCCTGGCATATTGCCGTAATATCTGAACTGTAGCGGTCTGCAATTTCTTCAAGCGTTTCGCCTCTTTTTACCGTATACAGTACCCCGTCCTGATTCGGAACGAGAAGAAGCTGGCCAATCTGCAGAAGCCGTGCATTTTTAATATTATTGGCCGATAACAGAGTATCTTCACTTAATCCAAAACTTGCCGCCAAATTTCCTATTATATCGTTTTTTTGCAAAATATATGTACTGTAAAGCAAAACCTGGGGGCCGGAAAAAGCTTCTGGCTCTAACACGCCGTTTTCTTCCAGTACTAATGATTCGTTTTCAAAAATAATTCCGTTTATTTGTTCAGGATACCAGCCGCCTCCAAGCCCTGTTTCTTCGGTAATTGGCTGAATTTTTAATTTTGGGGAAGATACAGACACAGCAACCGCAGCAGGCTGGGAAAGAGTTAAAAAGGCAGCGGTAAACACATAAATAATTACCGCAAAACGAAAAACAGAGTATCTTTGGGCAAAAATAACCCTGCCCAAAAATTTAAAAAACATGGCAAAAAGGAGATACAAAACCATTGTATGTTAATTTAATAATATTTCGAAATAAAAATCAATAGGGTTTAATCATTTTTTTAACGAAAACTGCCTAAATTCTATTTTTTATCTGGAATCAACGAAGAAAATACCCCGCAAGCAGCAGGGTATTTCGTTCTCCCGAGGAATTGGACTCGGGTTTAATACCCAATGTACCAAAAGATGAGCCGTTTGATTCACGCTCCAAGGAGCGGGTTATTAAACCTTCGCTACGAATTAAGGCACAGCTTCGCTCCGCAAGCCATCTATTTAGTAACTTTTGGTTTATGGGTTCGCGGATTTACTCTGTTTCAAAAACGGCGGATTATCCCCATATGCGTTTACTTAAGCTTCAATTGGATATACACGAAGAAAGCACATGGCGCCAAGCACCTTTTATTTACCTTAAGATTAGCAGCAAAAATATCTTTTTTTCTGCATTTTTGCCTTTTTTTTATACTATCAACTGTTTACGTATTGACATATGAATCAATATTGCATAAAATGTAGTATTAGGATCAAAGCAAATAGCAATGAGCAAATAGCAATGAGCAAATAGCAGGGAGCAAATAGCAGGGAGCAAATAGTAATGAGCAAATAGCAGGGAGCAATGAGCAAATAGCAATGAGGAATGAGCAATTAGCAATGAGGAATGAGCAATTAGCAAAGAGGAGTTAGAAATGAACAGTGAACAATTAACAATGAAAAGGGATCGGGGAGCAGGGATCGGGGAATGGGATTGTTGTTCGTTAGCTAATCGTGAAAACAACACGACAAGCTTACAAACCAAAACCCCTATCCCCTTCCCCCTGACCACTATCCCCTTATTGTTCATTGTTATTTGTTATTTGTTATTTATTAGCTGCAGTATCGCGGGTGATCTTGATCAGTATAAATATAAGCCTAAAGAGCCGACGGAAACCAAAACTGTTTTTTTCACGGTCTGTTTTGAAGCAAAGGGAGGGCTGCCTGCCCCGCCGGATCAGGCGGTAGAATCCGGGGGTAAAGCCCTGCCGCCGGAAGCGGTGCTTAAAGAAGGCTATGTTTTCGGCGGATGGCACAAGGATGAGGGCTGCGAATACCGGTGGAACTTTGATGAAGACACAGTGGGCGCTGATATTGTTTTATATGCGAAATGGAACGCAATTAGCTACACGGTTGCTTACAATGCCAACGGCGGCGGCGGAATAATGTTTGATTCGGTCCATGTGTATGATGAAGAAAAGCCGCTGCGTAAAAATGCCTTTGCCCGAGACGGTTATGCATTTGCCGGATGGGCTAAAACGCAAACCGGAGCGGTGGAATTTGCCGATGAAGCGCCTGTTGCAAACCTTAGTTCAACAGAAGGAGATTCGATAGAACTGTACGCGCAGTGGGGGGCGCATCCCTACTATGTTGCATAT
This sequence comes from Treponema sp., assembly GCA_009776715.1. The sequence goes on from WRNF01000085.1 coordinate 5,346, forward strand.
AACGCAAACGGCGGTTCGGGAACAATGGAAAATTCCAAATTTTTCTACGGCGTCTCTCAATACCTTAACGAATGTGCCTTTGCCAGAACCGGTTATACATTTGCAGGCTGGGCTGAAACAGAACAAGGCGCTGTGCAATTTCCTGACGGCGGAATTGCAGAAAACCTAAGTTTCATTTCTGAGGCCGTAGTTACCCTGTATGCGCAATGGGATCCCATTGCCTACACAGTGCATTATGATGAAAATGCCGCCGATGCAAGCGGAACCACGGAAGATTCGGTGCATATTTATGATATTGAAAGAGAACTTACCAGCAGCCGTTTTAACCGAATAGGCTTTGTTTTTATGGGCTGGAACACAGAGACGGACGGAAGCGGATCAGCATACTTCGACAAAGAACCGGTTGTGAACCTGAGCGAAACATCTGGGGATCTTATCACCCTGCATGCCCAATGGGGTTATACGGCAACATTTAACGCCAACGGCGGCTTGCCTGCCCCGCTTATGCAGGCTGCCGCCACAGGAGGCAAGATTGCCGAGCCTGCGCCCATGTCCAACGGCAGCCTTGTCTTTGACGGATGGTACAGAAACAGCGCTTTTACCGTTAAATGGGACTTTGACACAGACACCCTTGACAGGGACAGGACTTTGTACGCCAAGTGGGGCTATGCGGTAACATTTGAGGCCAATGGCGGCCTGCCGGAACCGGTTCAAAATCCGCAGATTGTAATCAGCGGCGGCAAGGTAAGCGCTCCTGTGCTTATGGGCAACGGCAACCTTAGTTTTGGCGGCTGGCATAAAGACAGTGCTTTTAACGAAGAATGGAATTTCGGCACAGACACAGTAAACGCCCACATCACCCTGTATGCCAAGTGGGGATACACCGTAACATTTATAAACAACGGCGGCCTGCCTGTTCCGCCCGCGCAGATTGCAGTTAACGGCGGCAAGATTGCCGAGCCTGCGCCCTTTACCAGAACCGGTTATGCCTTTGACGGCTGGTACCGAATTGCTTTTACCCCGCCGCAATGGAATTTTGGCACGGATACCGTTAACGATCACATCCTTCTGTATGCGAAATGGAACCCCATAAGCTACACAGTGCGTTACCATGCCAACGGCGGCAGCGGAACCATGGCCGATTCCGTTCATGTGTATGATGTCCCNGGCCCCCTCAATCCCCTTTCCTTCGATGATCCTCCCGGTTTTAAATTTTCCAACTGGCTTACGGAAGACGGTATTGAAGATTTTCAGGATGAAGAGACTGTCCTGAATCTTAGNTNTGTTGATGGAGAAACAGTGCATCTGTATGCCCAATGGGGCGAAAATCCATACTATATAAGCTATAACGCCAATGGCGGCAGCGGGAACATGGCCGCAACTACTTTTTACTTTGGCATAACGCAGCGTCTTAGGCAAAATACATTTACGCATAATGATTATGAATTTGCAGGCTGGGCGCTAACCCCTAATGGCCCGAAAAAATTTGAAGACAGGGAAACAGTTTCAGATGCGGATTTCCCCGGAACGCTTACCGGCGGAACCGTCACATTATATGCCAAGTGGGGCAATGCCCTTAACTTTGATGTACTGTCGATGAATAATTTTACCCAGACCGACGAGGGAGAGGGAAGGTTTGAAACACAAACCATAAGCAAAAGCGAAGGCGCTAAAACAATACAAATAGAGGGCGTAAGCAATGTAACATGGCATCTTGGGCTTGTGCAGCTTGGCACCGGAAACAGCCTGACCCTAAACCCAGCAGCGTATAATACCGGTACTTATACCATAACCGTTACATTTACCTATAACAGCAAACCCTGGCTAGCAAGCCTTGATTTGATAATTATGGAATAAGGGGTTAGGGGTTAGGGGATAGGGGTTAGGGTTATTGTTAGTTAGCTAATCGTGAAAACAACACGATATGCTTACAAACCAAAACCCCAGTCCCCAGCCCCCAGCCCCTAGTCCCTATATAATGAGGAGTTTAAAATGACATTTAACGACAACAAAACCGGACT
>WRNF01000086.1 GCA_009776715.1 Treponema sp.
CCGCAGATTAAGCGCCCGCTTGTCTTTTCTAACCGGATATGCAAGGTTTTGGTTTCTCCCGATGGAAATTCCATGATTTTTGTCATTGAAATGAAACGTTACGCAAAAAACGGACACGATATCCGTTATATGGTTGAAGCGGTACGGTTTTAAAGGGTAATTTTTATAATCCAAGATTTTTCGTAATCACGTTGCGAGGTATGTACATTTGTTTTCTCATTCGCTTAGCCAATATTTATAATAAAAATTGTATTTGTGGCATTGTTGTAAGATATTATTAAAGATATGCTCTAATCTTCCCTTCCTGCATCACGGCAATGCGGCCGCAAAGATATTCAATAACATTTATGTCATGGGAAATAAAAAGGATGCTAAGACCAAGGGTTTCGCTCAATTCCTGAAAAAGATTGAGTATCTGAGCGCCCGCACTAATATCCAGCGAACTAATGGCTTCGTCTGCGATAATAATTTTTGGATTAAGCATTAGGGTGCGGCCAATACAAACCCGCTGTTTCTGGCCGCCGGAAAGTTCATGTATCCGCCTTTTTTTAAATGAGGGATCCAGTCCCACTCTAACAAGCATTTCATCTACCAGAAATGCGCGCTCAGGCTTTGTTCCCCGGTGCTGTATTGCCAGCGGTTCTTCCAGCAGCCAGCCGATTTTTTTTGCAGGGTTAAGAGAAGCCCCGGGGTTCTGAAAGATCATCTGCACGTTGCCGGCTTGTAAACGCATTCGTCTAACGCTATAACGGCCAGCTTGCTGCTTTTCTCCGTTAATGGTAATTTCGCCGTCATAATCAATAAGCCCCAAAATACAGCGTGCAAGCGTGGTTTTTCCGCAGCCGGATTCTCCTGACAATCCGAAAATTTCACCGGCGGCAATGTCCATATTTACTTTATGTAAAACAGGTTTAATTTCTTTTTTGCCGAAAAACCCGAAATTCCGGCTGGCATAATAACAGGACAGTTCTTGTATTTGGATTAAAGGCGAAGGCGCTGTTTTTTGATCAGCCATTTGTTATCTCCGGGTAATGGCAGCGCACCTTGTTCCCTGCCTTAATTTCCGTGATTGAAGGAAATTTTGTTGCGCATAATTCTTTCGCTTTTGGGCAGCGGGGGGCAAAGCGGCATCCTGCAAAAACGTCTTCGATTAACGGCGCATTGCCTTTAATGCCCGCGAGGGGCTGGCCCCGCTGTTCTTTGAGGGGAATTATTCCAAGAAGCGCCTTTGTGTAAGGATGCAGCGGAGCGGAAAAAATCCTTTGTGCAGGGCCTTCTTCAATTATTGATCCCGAATACATTATCAAAATGCGGCTGCAAAAATTCCTTACTGTGTCAAGATCGTGTGAAATAAATAACACTGCTGTTCCAAATTCACGGTTAATCTGCCTTAGTAAAGTTAAAATATGGTTTTTGTTTTCCGCATCCAATGAGCTTGTCGGCTCATCGGCAATTAAAAGACTTGGGCGGCATATTGAAGCAACTGCAATCATTACCCGCTGGCACATTCCGCCGGATAGCTGATGCGGCCAGAGATGCAGAATCTTTTCCGGCTGGGGAAATTGCAGCTTTTGCAGTAAATCCAGCGCCGCCTGCATTGCTGTTTTTTTATTTTCTCCGTGAAGTTCCAGGGTTTCAGCTATCTGCCGCCCGATTTTCATAAGCGGATTTAATGCCTGTTTTGCCTCCTGAAAAATCATTGCTATTTCCTTGCCGCGTGTTTTACTCATCATTTTTTCGCTAATAGAATTCACGTTCAATACTTCGCCGTCCCTTTTTGTAAATTGAATTGTGCCTCCGGTAATTTCTACAGAGGGCGGAAGAAGGCGCATCACGGAAAGTGCGCTGAGTGTTTTTCCGCATCCCGATTCACCGGCTATTGCGGTAATTTCCCCGGCATTAATTGATAAATTAAGCCCTTTTACCGCCATAAGACAGGTTTTCCCGCGTTTAATTCCAACACAAAGATTTTTCACATCAAGCAAAGCCATAGCTAATTTCCAAATCGGCGGCGCAGGCCGTCGCCCAGGCAATGAAATGCAATTACCGTAAACATTATGCTTATTCCCGGCGCAAGCGCGCACCAAGGGGCATTAAATAAAAATATTTGCGACTCCGAAAGCATTCTTCCCCAGCTTGGCAGCGGAGGCTGAATGCCCAGTCCAAGATAACTCATTGCAGCTTCTGCAAGAATGGCATTGGACAAACCTAAAACGGCAGCAGAAAGAAGAGGCGGCATTAAATTCGGCAAAATGTGGATAAAAGCAATCCTTGCGCTGCCCGCCCCCAACAGTTTTTCCGCTAAAATAAAATCTGCATTTTTATACTGCAATGCCCCGCTTCGTATAACACGGGAAAAGCCGGGAATAAAAAGAACTGCCAGCGCAATGAACAATGTAACCTGGCTGTTTTCCATGAGCGTAATCATTACAAGCGCGAAAAGAATCCCCGGGAAGGAACTTATTGTATCCATTAACCGCATAATTATTTCATCGCAGATTCCGCCGTAATAAGCTGCAAAAAGCCCAAATATGCTTCCTATTATTGCAGCCGCCGCAACGGTGCAAAGCGCAAGAATAATTGTGTGTTTACTGCCGTCAATTATCCGCAGAAAAATATCTCGCCCAAAATTATCCGTTCCTAAAGGATGCGAAAAGCCGGGCTTTAGAAAACGAAGTTCCGGATTTACAGAATTGCTTTGACTCGTAAAAAAAATACTGCCTAACAGCAATAGCAATAACAATGCCGTCATTGCCACCCCAATTTTTAATTCACTGTTCATTGCCGATAATTCCTTTCAAGCCTGATTCTGGGATCAACAAGCTGAATAACAATGTCAACAATTGTATTTGCAATAATTACAACAAATGCGATATACATTACCAGAATCTGTATCAAAGGATAATCCCTGGAGTTAATTGCTGCAATTAAAAGCTGCCCAATTCCTGGAATGGAAAAAACCTGTTCAATAATAATCGATCCGGAAAAAATATCTGCAATAATCATTCCAAGCACAGTTATTGCAGGAATTATTGCATTTCGCAAAGCATGGCGGCTTAATACAATAAAATGACTTGCTCCTTTACTGTAGGCTGTCCGTATATAATCGCTGTAAAGCTCTTTTGAAAGCGAAGAACGAAGGAATTTGATTAAAATTGCCGCATTTGGCACAGCTATGGCAAGGGCGGGAAATATTAATCCGGCAGCATCTCCTTTAATGTATACTCCAGGAGAGAACAGGCGCAGCACAATTCCAAAAAACCAAATAAAAAATATTCCAAGAAAAAAATTTGGGATTCCAATGCCAATAGCGGTACAAAAATTTATTATTTTGCCTGCAATTTTGCTTTTTCGGTGAACGGAAAAAAGCGATACCGGCAATGCAATAAGAAGCATAAAAAAAAGAGAAAGCAAGGCTAAAGTAATACTTACCGGCAGACGGTTTAAAATTAATGATGAAATTGATTCTCCCTGAAAACGCAGGGAATAACCTAAGTTTCCGGAAAGAAAATTTCCTATCCATTGAAAATACCGTGCAGGCAGGCTTAGGTTAAGGTTCATTTGTTCGCGAAGAGATTCTATCTGTTCGGCAGTTGCGTTTGTTCCCAGGACTAAAGTTGCAGGGTCTCCGCGAATAACGTTAAACGCAATAAAACTGAAGACTGAAACAATAAAAACGGTAATTAAAGAAGTTCCTGCTCTTTTTAATATAAAGCGCAAGTTTGCTACCTGCCATACATTGAAGAAAAATCAATGACAAATAACGGATAACTTAGAATACCGCCGTACACTCCGGCACGGAAGGCCCTAAACCCCAAAATATCCTGAATATACACACTGGCCGCATTTTCTGATATGATGTTCTGCGCTTCCTTGTACAATGCAATGCGCCTGCCTTCATTTGCTTCTGCAAGCATTGTTTCATACACCTGGTCGAAATCCGCACTGGAGAAGTTGATAAAATTACTGCCATTATTTGACTGATACCGGGAAAGGAATCCTCTGGGCGATACGATTGGGCTGTCAAGAGAAATTATTGTTGCCTGATAATTTCGCTCATGGTAAACATTGTCTAGCCATGAAGCCCAGTCTGTCAATTTTATGGCAACGCTAATTCCAATTTTTGCCAACTGACTGGCAATTACCTGAGCAGTGTCAATATGCATGGTGTAATTTGAAGGAACGGTTATTTCAAAAGACAGTTTTTTACCGCTTGCGCCGTGACCCGCCTGTGCAAGCAGAGAAATGGCTTTTTCGGCATCTTGCGGGTAAGGATCGGCCAAAGATTGTTCATAATAAAGGCTTAGGCCGGGAATTACGGGGCTTCCCGACGGCTCGCCTTTACCGTAAAAAGCCGCATCAATGATTCCCTGTATGTCAAGCCCGTAGTTCACGGCCTGGCGAACGCGAATGTCATTAAACGGAGCCGCGGCATTGTTAAGCGCAAGTAACTGTACCATTGCGGAATAGCCGGGAATAATGTCAAAAAGATCGGGGCTAAGCTGCTGCGCAAGGCTGCCGGTTAAACCGGCTGCATCAATGCCGCCGCCGCGCAGCCCAAGGAGCAGGGCATCGGAATTGGCAAAAAACAGTATAGTTATTTTCTCGAGATGAGGAGTATTCTCTTGCCAATAATGTTCAAATTTTTTCAGCACCAACGATTGCTGCACGGTATAACTTTCTATGCAATAAGGCCCTGTGCCAATGGCCTTTTTATCTCGGCTGGAACTGCCGGCCTTGACAACGCCAACGCTAAGGTAAGGAAGAAATTCAGCATCGGGGTATTTTAGAATTATCCTTAAGCCGTAATCGCCGTCTGTTTCCACACGGTCAATGGCATCCAGGCCGATAAAATCAACGGCGGCGGCGGTATCCAGGGAAAATTTTATGTCAACTGATGTCATGGGAGACATGTCATGAAAAAGGACGCCGTGCCTAAGCGCAAAGCTATATACCTTCCCCGATGCATCCATTATTACCGATTCAGCAAGGCAGGGCTGCATTCTGCCTTCTGTGTCTGGTTTGACCAGCCCTTCAAAAACGTTAAAGAGGATAGCGCTGCCGTCGGCGGTATTGGATGGGCTTAAAGGATCAAGCGTTGCCGGCTCTGAGCTAAAGCCATATCGCATTTCTGTTGCAGGGCCTGACTGCCCATCCGCCGCTTCCCGCCTGACGCATGATGCAAGAACGATAATCAAAAGAGAAAAAAACAACAGCCGGTATTTTTTTTTTAACATTAAATTTTTCTCGTTATTCTGTTACTGTTTGCTCTGCCGGCGGCGGGGGGGGCGGCGGAGGCGGAGGCGGCGGCGGAGGCGGGGGAGGAGGAGCGACAACCCTGGGAGGGGTAAATGAAGCCCGCATTTGTTCAACATTTGACCGCTGGTTAATTTTTATAACAAGCGATTGTTCGTTTTCAAAGTAATACCATCCCGAAGAATCATAATAACTTTCAAAATCAGCCGCTCTGCGCCATTCGTTATTGTAAATTTGCATTAAATAAACCGGCCTTATATTGCGCAGCATAATGTAATGCGTTTCTCCCACAGGAAAACTAACCGAAATATTCATTTCATTTTGGTTCTGAGTAACATTTACCGATGATGCCGCTGTCCATGCCCATAGATCTTTTACCCCGGTTGCTGCAGCTTTTGGCAAATATTCATTTTCACAAACAAGCCGGTACAGTTTTGCAGAACTTATCCGTTCACCGGACTCAGTAAAACCGTTGTTTTCATCAATGTGCAGCAAAGACGGAACAGACCCGCTTTCATCGCTCAGGCTGATAACAGAAAGCATTATTGCACGGCCCAGTCCCGCCATGTCCGTATTTCCGGTTAACGCAGCCCATTTGCGCAGAGTTATTCCCAGCCGTATGTTAAGTGCAATATCCGCCTGCCCGTTAAAAACTAAAAAAACTTTATCTTCTGGCAAGTATAAATTTTCTACAGCATATTCCACGGCAATTTCTGCCAATTGTTCAAAAGGATTATCTGCAGTTGCATTTAAATTGGCAGCATCAACATACGCTTCCAAAATTCCGCAGCAAATTCCAGGTGTTAGGTTATAAACATCTACAGTTTGCACAAAACCGGTATAATCATCAACCAGTTGATCGTATCCGCGCAGGGTTAAAAATTCAATAATATTTTTTTCATCAAATATCCCTGCATCATTTTCTGCAAGTAAAGAACGTATACGGTTAATGGCATTGTTGTTATACGCAGTAATTGCCCTAACTGCGCTTTCCCAAACGCCAATTCTAATGTCGAATTGGTATACCGCAGATTCCCAGGTACGCCTGACATCGCGGCTAAAACTTAACGGTATTATCGATCTTCCGGAATTATACATCCCTAACTTAAGTGCCTGTGCGCACCAGGCAATAACCATGTCTTCATCAACATAAAGAGTTATGTTTTGCCCCCACCATTCGAAGCTTTTATTTATCCAGCGGGAAAATATTTCATCAAAAATTTTGTCATTTTCTGCATCGGGAAAATCTGCAATATTAAANGTTCTTTTATCTGGAACAACCCTGTAGGATACAAGCGGAACGGAAGACTGAAGAAGAAGCCGNCCATCGTCAAGGCCGGTTATTTGACGGTTAAATTGATAACGGGCGCCATTATAAGCTACATTTAATATATTTTTATTTTCCCGAATCAACGAAGAATGCTGNAGGACAAAAGGCAAATTTATTGCAGAAATTGCATTGGAAAATTTTCCGCTTATCTGCAATTCTTCTGCAATGCCCGTTTGTGTTACCGTAAAAGTTATCTCTGAACTGTCAGGAAAAGTAAAAATAACAGCATTGTCTAAAACAGTGATATATTCAGGCAAAACCGGCAATTTTTCGTCTTCCAAATCAATAAGGAAAAGGTTTGTTTCCGAATCTTCTCCGTCAGGATCGTAAGCAAGATGAAATTCCAGGCCGCCAAAAAACACAGTAACGCCGCCGTCCAGCTTCTGCTTATTCTCCGCTTCTAAACTTTCCTCATTATCACCATCAGCCACAAAATAACGGCCGTTTATTGTCATTTCGCCAATCTTAAGAGAAAATCCTCCCCTATGAGAAAACTGCAATACAACCAGCAAAATGAAAATTGCAGAATAGCTTAGTAAAAAAATTATAAAACGGGTAAAAACACTCTTTCTCATTATATACAATCCTTACCTTTAAGAAATCATTCTTGCGTATACAAATTGATTTAATTTGGACTTTTCTGTATTATTATACATCAGAAAGCATGAAAAAGAAAACTAGTAAAAGAGCAGTTATTTTAATTATTGCATTGGCCCATGTTGTATTAATGCCCCTTTCTTCTCAAACAGCAAACGGTACAGCAGAGGCGGAA
>WRNF01000087.1 GCA_009776715.1 Treponema sp.
CCCCTAACCCCTAACCCCTGTTGCCGGGCGCACTGCTCAGGATAAATCCTTCGCGCATTATCCGTCTTGTTAGATTTCACTGTGCGCCACGCCGTGTTAATTTTTCTCATCCTCAGCCATACGGCTGCATTTCCGAGCGCCCTGTCCCCTTATCATTGCGGAATATTGACAATACCGATTGTACTTCTATAGAATGTTTTATGGAGAATAAGCAATGAATAAAAAATTATTTTTAGCTGTTTTCGCGGTATTTTTTCTTTGTTTAACCGGTTGCAACAAGGATGAGCCTAAGGAGCCGTCGGATGAGACAATAGTGTCCGAGGTCACAGAGGAATTGCTGCCGGTCATGCCGGATATTGTTTTTACAGATGATGCTGAAGAGGGCGGGGAAATCACCGAGGATATGATCCCTCCCGGCGCNCTGGCTGATATTGAAGATAACGGAATCCTGGATCCAAATGCGCAGTTCAAGGTTTCAAAGAAAGCGCAGGCNATACGGCGNATCGTAAAACAGGATGTATACGGCCGTGAATTAAGCGATGATTTCTACTGCTACCGGAACATTCTTANCAGCGCCGAAAAATTGTTATACGATCAAATCTATGCGAATTGTGTTGAAAATGATCCAAGTTTTAATATTCAAAGCCGCGTTAACCATACAAGGGCAATGGATGTTTTATCGGCAGTATTATTTGACAACCCGGATTTATTTTGGGTAGAACCAAGCATCAGCTATTCATATGGAAACGACGGCTATATTATTGCAGTTACATTGAAATTCTACGATTGTGCAAGGAATTTGGATGCGTTCAAAAAAGTGTTTTACGATTGTGCGGATTCTGTGCTTGAACAGGCCATGAAGCTGGAAAATGACGTGCTAAAAGTAAAATATGTACATGATGTTTTAACCTATATCAATGATTATGTTATTAATGCGCCCATGAATCAAAGCGCTTACAGCGCCATTGTCAACAAAAAGACGGTGTGTGCCGGGTATGCCGCCGCGTTTACATATTATATGCAGCGGCTGGGCATTCCCAGCCTTATTGTGGTAGGTTATGCGGGAGAAAGCCATGCATGGAATCTGGTTAAATTATACGGTGAGTATTACGAAATGGATGTTACATGGAACGATCCTGTCGGTAATCCTCCGAATAGATTTTACTATGACTATTTTAACATAACAAGCAGCGAAATAAACAAGACCCGCAACCGCGATCGCATGTCGGCAAGCAATATTCCCCTGGCTTACGGAACACGGTATTCGTATCAGAACTTTTTTCGCAACAGCCCCGGCAGCAATTTTAGCAGCTTGAGCTACGGCAAATATTCTGTGCGGCTGCCTTTCATTTATTCACAGGAAGGAGCGCAGACGGCTGCTTTGCCTTCAACAACGCCGCCTGCCTCAGTTACCCATCCGGAAGAAAGCTCCGCCGAAGCACAACCGAGTATTACTTTGGTTAATTATACCGGGGAGGATATTTGGTGGGTGTATGTCAGTCTGTCCGACGATGACAGTTGGGGAGATGACAGGTTAGGTGAAACCGAAACCCTGGACAAAGGGGAATCTATTACATTAAAACTGCCCTATTCCATAAACACAGCAAACCGTTACGATATAATGCTGGAAGATTCTGATGAAAACAGCTATACAAAAATAAATGTAGCAGTTACGGCTAACGCGAGGATTGTGTTTACAGTTGATGATTTAGATGGAGACCCGTCTTCATCATATTCTGATCAGGCGGCTCCGCTAAATACAGACGCGTTACGGGACTCGCGGAATTTTATTCTAAATTCCATGCGCCAATGGAACCAGTGCCGCAGCGTGGCTCTTACCCAGACACAAGGAAATGCGGCAATTTATGGCAGAAACGATTATTCCTACAAAGACATACCCAATTCATTAGGTGAACGTATCAAACAAATTGTTAATGCCAATGAATATATTGAAGACATAAATATTTCGGAATCCGGCGGATGGGTTGTAATTACCCAGAATAATGTGTATTGGGATCGAATTAACTCAAATCTTGGTGATAAAATCCTCGAAGCCGACCGGAACAAGGAGAATATTCTTTCAGTCGCATTCAATGACAGAGGGGATTGGATACTTGTAACAAACAAGAAATATTCTTCATCCAATTCCGATATTCAGAGCTGGCTTTTGGAGGGAACAAACCAGCGGGGCACTCTTTTTTCAGTAAACATTACAGACGACGGCATAATTGCAGCCGTTCATGATAAAGGGTGGAGGATTCGCGGAAATGCGCCGCAGGATTTGATAAATGCGCTTAACAGTACGAATTTGACTATCAGGCGCATAAAAATTAACGATAGATCATGGTTTTTTGCCGATGAAAATGGAAATTATTCATGTTCGCTTTAATGTTAAAGTATAATAAACTTACCCAAGGAGAGTAAGATGAAAGTAAAAAGAATAATTCCCTGTTTGGACATTGATGAAGGCAGGGTGGTAAAGGGCGTTAAATTTGAGGGAATAAAAGACGCAGGAGACCCTGTTGAACGGGCGCGGCTTTATTGTGAAGACGGCGCCGATGAATTGGCTTTTCTTGACATTGGCGCTACGGTAAAAGGCCGCTCTGCATTGCTTGATACGGTAAGCAAGGTTGCCCGGGAAATTTCCATACCTTTATGCGTTGGCGGCGGCATCCGCAGCGTAGACGATATGCGCAATGCAATAAATGCCGGAGCGAATAAAGTTTCTGTCAGTTCTGCCGCCTTGATGCGGCCTGAACTGTTAAGCGAAATGGCAAGTGCTTTCGGCAGCAAATGTGTTGTGCTGTCAATTGACGCAAAACGGGTAAATAATGCCGGCGGCCTGCGCTGGAATGCCTTTTCTTTCGGCGGTAAAAATGACACAGGCATTGACGCAGTTGAATGGGCAGTTCGGGCGGAAAAACTGGGCGTTGGTGAAATTTTGGTAAATTCCATTGACGCAGACGGAACAGGCGAAGGATATGACCTTGAACTGCTCCGCCGCATAATTGTTGCGGTAAAGGTTCCTGTCATTGCATCGGGCGGTGCCGGAACGCTTGAACAAATTGCGCAGGTGCTGCTTAGCACCGCATCGCCGGAAATGGATGCTTCAATTCCGCCGGAACAGGCCCCAGGCGCCGATGCCGCGTTGGTCGCATCAATTGTGCACTTTGGGAAAACAACGGTTAAAGAAATTAAACAATTTGCAGAATTAAAAGGCATAAACTTTAAGCGGTGAAATTATGGTCATATCATCAATTGATGTTCAAGACAATAAAGTTGTCCAGCTCAAGCAGGGGGAGGAACTTGTTCTTCAGCGCAATAATGCACTGGAACTGGCAATTGAATTTAACCGTTACGGTGAAACAGCGGTAATTGACCTTGATGCTGCAATGAATAAGGGCAGCAATCTGGAAATGATAAAGCCCATCTTGCGGAAAACAGATTGCCGCATAGGGGGCGGAATAAGAACGCCGCAGCAGGCAAAAGAACTTGTAAGCCTTGGCGCAAAAAAAATTATTATCGGTTCGGGCGCATTCCGTTTATCTGCCGATGAATTTGGGGTCAATATCCCCTTCTTGCGGGCAATGGCAGACAAGATTGGGCGCGAACGGCTGATTGTTGCAGTAGATGCCCGCAACGGGGAGATTGTGGCGGATGGCTGGAAAACGCAGACCGGCCTTGATTTGATTGCAACGGCAAAAGCGGTAGAGCCTTTTGTTTCAGAACTGCTTTTTACCAACGTGGAACGCGAAGGCACAATGGGAGGGGTTGATTTTAATCCTGTCCATTCCTTGAGCGAAGCGGTTTCCTGCAGAATAACTGTTGCCGGCGGCGTATCAACATTAGGCGAAATAAGCGGGCTTGCGGCACTTGGCTGCGATGTGCAGCTTGGCATGGCATTGTACACCGGCGCGGTAAGCCTTGCCGATGCCTTTATTGCATCGCTTAACTGGAAAAAAGCCGAAAGCAATCCTGTTGCATTGGAACAAGGACTGCTCCTGCCAATAATCGTGCAATCACCAGACGGCCAGGTATTAATGACCGGTTTTGCCGATAAAGAATCGTTAGCTGAAACTTTTAAACGAGGTTATGTGTGTTTCCACAGCCGCAGCCGGAACCGGTTATGGATGAAAGGCGAAACTTCCGGTAATGTGCTGCAACTTTTGAAAATGCGCGCAGACTGCGACCGTGATGCGATCCTTGCAATTGCCGAACCTGCCGGTCCGGTCTGCCATACCGGAGACTGGTCATGTTTTTCTACTGACAGAAACTTTACTTGGGAATTTTTACAGAGCGTCATTAATGAACGTTTGCGCAATCCGGTACCCGGTTCCTACACGGCAACCCTGGACGATGAACTGGTAAGAGAAAAAATTATAGAAGAAGCGAAAGAACTCTGCACAGCGGCAACCCGGCATGAAATTATTTGGGAAGCAGCAGACCTTTTGTATTTTGCCACTGTGCTGATGAGCCGGGCAGNTGTAAGCGTTGGCGAGATTCTTGATGAGCTGGACAGGCGAAATAAAAAATGACCAATTTTTGGAACAGCCGCATAAAAAATATCCGCCCATACACGCCTGGCGAACAGCCAAAAGACAGAAAGTTTATAAAACTTAACACCAACGAAAATCCATACCCGCCTTCGGATGAAGTTATTAAAGCGATACAAAAAGCCTCAAACGGGGATTTACGGCTTTACCCCGATCCGCTTTGCAGCGGCTTTCGGGAAGCTGTTTCGGAACGTTACCGTGTCAGGCCGCAGCAGGTCTTTGCCGGCAACGGTTCCGATGAAATCCTGGGTTTTGCATTTGGGGCATTTTTTGAGTCAGCATCAGGCAGTGCCAATGAAACACCTATCCTTTTCCCCGATATTACCTACAGCTTTTATCCTGTGTATGCGAATCTTTGGAATATACCATACCGTGCCATTCCGTTATGTGAAGATTTTTCCATAAACAGCGCCGATTATAAAATTCCCTGCGGCGGCGTTATTTTTCCCAACCCAAACGCTCCAACTGGCATTCCTGTTCCGTTAGGCGAAATATTGCCGCTTGCCGAATTTCTGGAAGGGCATGGCAAGATACTTATTGTGGACGAAGCTTACGCCGCATTTGGGGCCGAAAGCGCGGTTAGCCATATAACAGATCATCCGAATATACTAACCATGCATACTCTTTCCAAATCCGCTTCACTTGCCGGGCTGCGCTGCGGTTTTGCCATTGGCGATGAAGCGTTAATCGAAGGCTTGTGCCGCATACGGGATTCGTTTAACTCTTACACCATGGACCGCCTTGCCCTTGCCGGCGCAACAGCCGCCATCAGCTCAATTTCCTATTACAATGCAATAAACCAAAAGGTGATTGCAACACGTGACAGAACTGCACGGGAACTGCGGTTACTCAAGTTTAATGTGCTTCCCTCATCGGCCAATTTTCTCTTTATCAAAGCGCCGGGCATTAAAGGCAGCGCATTTTTTTCGGCCCTGCGCGAAAAAGGAATTCTTGTCCGTCATTTTAACAGCGAAAGAATAGCCGATTTTGTCCGGGTAAGCATTGGGTGCGATAATGATATGGATATTTTTTTAAGCGCATGCAGGGATAGTGGGTATGGAGTAGGGGATAGGGATTAGTGGTTAGGGGTTAGTATTTTTGTCCGTAATCATGTCGTTTTGAAAACGCAAGACTTTCGAATAACGATAACTAACCACTACCCACTTAATAAAAGAGAAAAGAGGAATGAGAAAAGGAAGATTGTTGTTTATTAGCTATGCGTGGGAACTACAATCAATGCTTTCTAACAAAAATCTGATCCATGATCCCTGTTCCCTGATCCCTTTTTAGAAGGAATGATATAATGAAGATAATTGATAGTAAAGAATTTGATTTGTATTGGAAAAACAGGGAGGCGCAGGGCGAAGATGAAAGAACCGATGCTGCCGTAAAAAAAATTATTTCTGAAGTAAGGGCGAACGGGGATGGGGCTGTGCACAATTATGCAGCGCAGTTTGACCGCAGTTCCCCGCAGGAACTGGAAATTCCATTGAATGCGGTGCAGGATGCCGCTGATGTTTTGCGCAAGGCTGAACCTGCCCTGGCTGCGGCTTTGGAATTTTCTGCGAATAATATTCAACGTTTTTCGCACAAGCAGCGGGAACAATTTGCCGATTTTGAATTTGAAATGGCCGAGGGGCTTTTTACCGGCCAGCGGGTAATTCCTGTTGAAAGGGCGGCATTGTATGTTCCCGCTGGACGCTTCCCGCTGTTTTCAACGGTGCTGATGGGCCTTATTCCGGCCTTTGCAGCAGGCGTGGATGAAGTTCTTTTGGTTTCGCCGCCAATGGAGGACGGCCTGCCCGACAAAAAAATTCTTGGCGCTGCCGGGATAGCCGCTGCCGTTGCGAATAACAAAATGCCGCCAAAAAAAATGAGGGTGTTTGCAATGGGAGGGGCGCAGGCAATCGCAGCGCTTGCCATTGGAACAGAAACAGTTCCTCGCGTGGATATCATTGCAGGGCCTGGAAACAAATATGTCGCCGCTGCCAAACGGATTCTTTTCGGCGAAACCGGGATTGACTTTATCGCCGGCCCAAGCGACGTGCTTGTCATAAGCGACGGCAGCGCATCTAAAGCCGCCGCTCTTGCCGCCGCAGACATGATTGCCCAGGCGGAACACGATCCCGAGGCCTGCGCCCGCGCCCTTGTCCCCTCGGCAGAATTTGCAGAGGCCCTTGCCGCTGCGCTTGAACAGCAGCTTAAGGCGCTTCCTTTTAAAGAGCTTCCTTCTTCCGCCATTGCCCGCTCATCGCTCGCTTCAAACGGTCTGATTGTTGTTTACCATACCATGGAAGATGCACTGCGCATTTCCAACACAATAGCTCCTGAGCATTTGGAACTGCACACAGGTGATTCCCAAAGCTGGGTACCCTTACTAAAAAACTACGGATCGCTGTTTATCGGCAGCCTTTCCGCAGAGGTTCTGGGCGACTATTCCGCAGGAATTAACCACACCCTTCCGACATCGGGAAGCGCCCGTTTTACCGGCGGCCTTTCAGTGCGGCATTTTCTTAAAACAGTAACCACGCTCCGGGCCGCTGCCAGAGACGGTTTTGCAAAAGCCTGCGGCGCAGCACGTGCAATTGCAGGGGCGGAAGGGCTGGAAGCGCATGCCCTGAGCGCAGAACTGCGGTTAAGGGCTTGTATCTAACTTCATTTGGCCTCTCGCTAAGGTATATATATGCAATAGCCACGGTACCTCAACCGAGCCTGACCACTGCAAGTGGTTCAGGCGAAGGTTCCCCTCTTGATTTTCACGGTAGTACAAGCCGCT
>WRNF01000088.1 GCA_009776715.1 Treponema sp.
CATGCGGTAAATGGCTGGAAATTTGGAACGATGTTTTTATGCAGTACAATAAAAATGCAGAGGACAAATATGAGCCGCTTGCCCGTAAATGCGTTGACACGGGCATGGGCATTGAACGGACGGTGACAATACTCAATGGCAGGCAGTCGGTATACGACACGGAAATTTTTGCCCCAATACGGAACGCTGTGGAACAGGCGGCGAGTTATGCTTACGGCACAGACAGCGAAAAAGACAAATCGGTGCGCATTATCTGCGATCATCTAAGGGCTGCGGCTTTCATTTTAGGCGATCCAAAAGCGGTCAGCCCCTCCAATGTCGGCGCCGGTTATGTGCTGCG
Organism: Treponema sp.; assembly: GCA_009776715.1. The sequence goes on from WRNF01000088.1 coordinate 341, forward strand.
CCGCATTGTCCGCAGAGCGGTGCGGCATGGAAGGAAACTGGGCATAAGTACCGCATCTCCTTTTCTTCCGTCCATTGCGGAAATTGTAATTGAACAAATGCGGGAACCCTATCCCGAACTAACGGAAAATAAAATCCGCATAACCGAAGAACTTGACAGGGAAGAAAAAAAATTCCTTGAAACCCTGCAAAAGGGCGAACATGAATTTGAAAAACTTCTGCCCAATCTGTTAAAAGATCCCCGCAAAATAATGTCCGGAAGGCTGGCTTTTAAGTTATACGACACCTACGGTTTCCCCATAGAATTGACCTATGAACTCGCCAGCGAAAACGGCATGCAGGTGAACCGGCAAGAATTTGACGAAGCGTTTAAAAAACACCAGGAACTTTCACGCGCCGGCAGCGGGCAAATTTTTAAGGGCGGCCTTCAGGATCATAGCGAAATTGCCGCCAGGTACCACACAGCGACGCATCTTCTGCATCAGGCTTTGCGGACAGTGCTGGGGGATCACATCGCCCAAAAAGGGAGCAATATTACCGCCGAGCGGCTGCGTTTCGATTTTGCCCATCCCAAAGCCATGACGCAGGAGGAAATTAAAAAAGTTGAAGAAACAGTGAACGAGCAGATTCAAAAAGATTTGCCTGTTTCTTATGAAGTGATGGGTATTGAAACGGCAAAAAGCTCCGGGGCAATAGCTCTTTTTGGAGAAAAGTATGAATCCAATGTAAAGGTTTACACCATCGGTTTAAGCGAGAATTATTTTTCAAAAGAAGTCTGCGGCGGCCCTCATGCGGAACGCACCGGCTGCCTGGGAAAATTTGTTATTCAGAAAGAGCAATCCTCGTCGGCAGGCGTCAGAAGAATAAGGGCTGTTTTGGAATATTAGAGTTGTTCGGAAACTTCAGTTTCAGAACAACTTCCGCTGAAAAACAGCATTAACCTGCATCTTCGATAAGGTTTTTCATGATATATTCCCTGCGTTCCGGGGTGTTTTTTCCCATGTAAAAATTTAAAACCTGCGGGACGGTTTTTAAAGTGTTCACCGATACCGGCACAAGACGAATATTTTCTCCGATAAACTGGCCGAATTCTTTCGGGTTAATTTCACCTAGTCCCTTGAACCGTGTAATCTCACTTTGACTGCCAAGCTTTATTACCGCTTCATCCCGTTCTTTTTCGGAATAGCAATAACACGTTTCTTTTTTTGTCCTAACCCTGAACAAGGGTGTTTCAAGGATGAATATTCTGCCGCCGGTGACCAGTTCTTCAAAATAAGATAAAAAGAAAGTAAGAAGCAAATTCCGTATATGAAACCCGTCAAAATCAGCATCGGTGGCAATTACTATTTTCGCATAACGCAGGCCGTCAACGTCGTTTTCTATGCCCAGGGCCATCATCATATTATACAATTCTTCGTTTTTATAAATGGAAGTTCTTTTTTTTCCGTACATATTTTCCACTTTGCCGCGCAGGGCAAAAATTGCCTGAGTCATAACGTCTCTGCTGGAAACAATGGAACCTGCGGCAGAATCGCCTTCGGTAATAAATATTGTCGATTCAAGCCCTTCTTTTTCATCTTCCAAATGATATTTGCAGTCTTTTAATTTAGGGATTTTAAGGGCAATTTTTTTTGCCGCTTCCCTTGCTTCTTTTTTTACTGCGTTTAATTCGGTACGCAGGCTTTCGTTGGAGAGAATCTTTCGTTCAAGTTTTTTCCCGTCTTCGGGGTTTTTGTGCAGCCAATCCTCGACCGCGTTACGTGTTTCCTGCACAATCCATGTGCGGATGTCCGAATTGCCAAGTTTATTTTTTGTCTGGCTTTCAAACACCGGGTTTTTTAACTTTACTGCTATTGCGGCTGCAGTTCCTTCGCGAATGTCCTCGCTGCGGTAATCTTTTTTAAAATATGTTTGAATTCCCTTTAAAAACCCTTCCTTGAAAGCAGAAAGATGCGTTCCGCCGTCAGAAGTAAACTGTCCATTAACAAATGAAAAATATTCCTCGCCATAATTATTGGTATGGGTAAAAGCAAATTCAAGCTGGCCGTTGGGGGAATGTTCGCCTTTGTAATACCCCATTGAATAGAGGTTGTCGTCTCCGGTTTCTTCGGATAACAAATCATAAAGGCCGCGTTTGGAAATAAACTGCTTTCCGTTAAATGCAATGGTCAGCCCGGCGTTAAGGTAAGCGTAATTTTGAATTCTCTTTTCAATAAATTCAATGTTAAAAAGATAATCCTTAAAAATTTCCGGATCGGGAATAAATTCTACAAAGGTTCCGTCTTTTTGTTTGTCCTTTAATTTTCCTTTTCGATCATTCTTTAGTTTTCCGCGTTCAAAAATAACTTCGGCAAATTCACCGCTGCGCAGGGCAACAACCCTAAAATGAGCCGACAATGCGTTAACTGCTTTAGTTCCCACTCCGTTAAGCCCCACAGAAAATTGAAACACATCATCATTGTATTTAGCGCCGGTATTAATAACCGAGACACATTCAACCAGTTTTCCCAGTGGAATGCCGCGGCCATAGTCGCGTACCTTCACTATTGCAGTCCCCGGTTTTTCATTGTTCTTAATTGCCACTTCGATGCATTTTCCGTTACCCATTATAAATTCATCAATACCGTTATCAATAATTTCTTTTAGCAGAACATAAATTCCGTCATCGGGGTTTGATCCGTCTCCAATCCGCCCAATGTACATTCCTGTACGCAGACGGATATGCTCAAGAGAGGATAACGTTTTTATTTTAGATTCATCGTATACAGCGGAATTATCTTCCTGTGTTTTTTGAATTTTATTGCCGGAATTTTTTAATGCATCCGGTTTTATTTTTGCTGTTTTTTTTGCCATAGTATTTTAAAGATGCTCCTGCAATTTTTCGATATGTTCTTCCGCATCTATAATGCCTTTTTCATATTCGCCAATGCTCTTTTTTATCTGCGCAATTTTTTCTTTTTTCTCCAGAATCAGCCTGCGGAATTTTTCGATTCTTGCTTTTTCTTCATCTACTGCAAGAGATGCCCGCAGCCCTTGAATTGATTTTTCATCATCTTTAATAAACTGATCAATCTTAAGGATATTGTCAATTTCAATCTGATCTGTGGAAATTTTTAGCGATTCAATTGCAGCCCTGCATTCTGCCGGACCGGAAATTTCAGATGCTTCCGTTCCGATACGGCGGTATATTTCCTTTAATTCATTTTCCGCCCTGGCAGCATGATTTTTAATGGATTGAATAAATTTCTGAGGGCTGCCCTCGGCAGAATACGCAGTGGAAATTTTTCGTTTTTCATCTCTAAAACCGGTTATTTCCTGTGCCAACTGGCGGGAAATTTCCCTTTTCAACTCAATCTCGGCGCAGAGATTGCTTATTTCTTCATCTTCAGGCGAAAAATCATGCGCCCCGGAATTTTTTCCGTTATGGATATTAACCGTATCACGGCGGCTAAATTTTTCGCCTATAGTGCGGTACAAAATGTCCATGCTGTTTTGCGCTTTTGACAGAAAAGAACGAAGCACAAGGCCTTGCGCGTTTTTGCCAATCCACGAAAAAACATTTCCGCCGTCCTTTTGCTCCAGCCCCGCAAGCCTATCTTCCAGGGACAGTATTTTTGAAATAAGCGCATCGGACTGAGTGCGGAACTGTGCGCAAAAATTTGCATAATTTTTTTCTTCCCCTGTTTTTTCGGCTGTGTACGATGCTTCCAAAAGCAGTTTTCCAAGCCCTAAATACAAAGACGACATTTCTTTTAAATAAATATTTTCCTCTCGTTCCCCTAATGCAATTTTCTCTTCCAGTTCCTTAAATCTAAAAATATTTTCTTCCGCAGTTGCAATTTTCTGCTCTGATTGGGCCAAATCTTCCTTCAGCATCCGGGAAGACACCAACTCCTCGAAGGCAGAATCTTCTGTCGAATCGGAAATGCGGTTAAAAAGAGTCTCGCCAAACCGTGTCAGTTGCGCGTCAAGAAGTGTTTTTTGTTCCAGTTTTCTCTGTTCCAGTTCATTTATCTGTTTTTTTCTATCATCCATAATAATAATTATATGGGATTTTGTAAGTTTTGCAAGAGCCTCTCCTAATAATCTATTTCAGCTTGAGGAACAGTGTCCTGTTTAGCATCCGAAGTTCTTTCTGCTTGCTGCAAGATTTTAAGATAATCCGGATCAAATATACCGGCAATAATATCTGCCTGGGCGCGGGTGAAATATAGTATCATGTTTGGAATAAGCTCCTGTTCCCTGCGGGTCACATCGCTGACATTATCGGCTTCACGCTGCGTTATTGCGAAATACGGCAGCTTGTTTTTTAAGTAATAACCAAATTCAAGTTTAGGGTAGGCAATTCCCTGGGCTGAACGTTGGTAAGTATACCACATGATAAGGCTGTTTACACTGCCGTATTTCCGCTTGGTTCGCAGATAATTTTTTGTAAGGCTGTGCTGCGAATAATCTTCTTTGTAACGGTTCAGCGCTTCAATAAAGGCCATGCGGTTTTCTTCATCCCAAAACAGCGAGTAATTGGTTAACCTAAGGTTATATTCCATGCACACAATGTCATCATCTGTATAATAAAAAACATTTATTTTACGCCTAACAAGATCTGAAGAGAATAATTTATCAAATTGAGCATCAGCCAATCCGGCTTCTATACGGTAAGCAAGGTTATCTACCTTTATTGGCTCTTTTGCCCGTTGAAACGAAGAACAAGCAGGGAAAAAAATTAAAGCAACTACAATAACCAACCTCGTTTTAAAGCAACAGGGCTGATTTCTCCAAAAAAGCATAAGTTTTTAAAAAAACGCTATTTCCATTATTATAGGAATGCGGAAATAACCGAGTGTCCTAAAGCCGCTCTTGTCGTTGGTTAAATCTGCAAACGTGTAGGTAAAGCCGGCACATATATTTCCGTTACTATAATTCTTGCGAATATAGGCGCCTAGGCCTATATCTAGCCTTTTATTATCCATTTTGATTCCGTCGTTTTTATCATTGCCCTTCAAATCAAGTCCGATTAATCCACCGACAATGGCAAAACCGAGATTATATGTAGGAATTAAATGCATCGCAGCCCTCTGTGCAAAAGCACGATCTTGGCCTTGGCCTTTCACTTTACCGCCGAACCAGCTTTGCAGATTAAGGCCAATGCCAAAGTCATCTATGGTGTAATTGGCACCCATGCTGGCCATAATGGGAGCACTGTAATCTATACCCTGATTAGAATAAGGAAAAGGTATTTTGACACCAATATCAAGGCCAAGACCAAGACCGCTGAGTGCTGTCAGATTAAATGCTGCTTCAATTCTCTTGAACTGGTTGTAATAATAATTTAATTCGTCGCCTTGAAATTTTGCGTTGTAAATGCCCTCGCCAGTAGGTATACCGGCCCAGGTAAAATTCGGAGCATTGAGAAACTGTAAACGTAAATGACCAGCGCCAGGGATACGGTACCCAGCGGCAAACTGCATTCTGTCAAGGCTGGTTTTCATCAACGGCCCTAATTGTTCCAGTGCGGCTTTTTCAATTTTACTGTTACGAACCTTCATAAATGCAGCAAGAGTCAAACCCTGTATAGGGTAAATTCCAAGCAAGGCCCCGGCCTCATTCTGAGTCGAAACCACTGCAAATCGGTTAAAAATAGAGTCTTCCATGTCTACAGGTATACGCAAAACAAAATAATCGAAACTGTCCCCGCCGAAAACACCGCGGAGTTCATCGTTCATGAAAACACCTACGTCAAGACGCACATATTCACCAAAAGGCTTAGCCCAAATATAACTGTACTCGCCAAGCCGGATAGCAACATCTGCTTCAATTTCTACAACAAACCCCACATATTGGCTATTGCCCCTGAAACATAAATTTGCAGCACGGCCGCTTGGCTGAAGCCCCCAGCTTGGACCTATGGCGGTGGTAATTTTATGTTTCAATAACAGATCGTCCGGTTCGTCCTTATTTACCTGTAACTCAAAGGGTACAAAAGCTGCCCGGCCCCAGAAACTGGCACTGACACCGTTAGGCAGATTCTGCGCAAATGCCGCGCCTGTAAAAAGAACAAACATTATTAAAACAATTAAATTCTTCTTCATTCAATATTCTCCTTGTGTAGTCCCCGGCAGATTATTACAGCGGGGGATCATCCGCGTTCATCGCGAAATAAATGCTGTCGATTAAATAGGTGTTGGAATTCCATTCCCCAAAGGTTATATTGGAAATTCTGGCACCGGCATTGGCTGCCGGTATGACGATCACCGCCCATTGGCCTGCAACGGAAGCAGCCGGCACTGCGCCTATATTGGCATGATCGCTCCATCCGGAATTAATTCCAATGGGAGCGCGGTTAAAGTTAATCCAGAACGAGTTGTTGCCAGGATCTTTCAGCACAATGATCAAATAGTTATACCCCGCAGCATCAAAAACACCGCCTCCTTCGGGAGAAACAGTAACCGACCGGTTCCCGACACTCGGCTCCCCGGACGAAGTAATGGACATCGCAAGGGCCTGGGAGTTAGCAGTGTATTCCCAATCGGAAGAGACAGTTTCTATCCGTGTAGCGCTGCCTTCTTTTACGCCTGCCAGCGTTTTGAAGTTGTGGTACATTTTTGGCAGAGTGCCGTATTTATAAACCCGCATGGCGGTATCCGACCTGCTAAGGCCGGATCTGACAGCATAAGCTCTGACGGTTGTGGAAACTGACACTGTTATGGGGTTCTGGTATCTTGTTTCCGCACCGTTATTCAGTGTATACCATATCTCTGCGCCGGTATCCGGACAGTTCATAGCCAGGCTGAAGGGACCGGAAGGCCAGGATTCAGTGAACCCGAATACCGGCATGGCTGTTTTTCTAACTGTGTATTCAGCAATGGCCATTGGAGATGCGGCTCCGTCCTTAAAAGCCCTGGCCTTTACCAGAAAGGGTTTATCGGCAGGAAGGTCTATGCTTAAAGGGCCGGTGTACTGGGGGGAATCCTC
>WRNF01000089.1 GCA_009776715.1 Treponema sp.
TCCCCTCTTGATTTTCACGGTAGTACAAGCCGCTTTAGCGGCGACGTATAATAATTTTCCTTACACTTGCCGACCGAAGGGAGGCATAAACGGATTCACACGGATTTTTATTTTATTTTTAAATTCTATGAAAACCCGATGATTATTCTTGGTTTCATTCCTAGAAATCTATATTCCTCTGTGTAAATCTGTGTAAATCCGTGTAAATCCGTGGCCTTTTAACTACAGCTTCAAAAGTTACCAAAGAGATGCTTCGCGGTGGCTCATTTAAATTTTAATCCCAATTTGCAAAAACAACTGCGCTTCCGCCTCCATAAAATTTCAATGAATTATCAGTCAACCATTGCGTGTAAACCGCTGCACTTGCGCCTGGCCGCTTGATGGTAAAACCAGTCATGGGAGTGCTTAAGAAAGCGCTGTCGCCTAAGACCGGCGGCACTGCGCCTAAAGTAATAAACGAGAGCTTCTGGCAGTTGTAAAAGGCACTGTTTCCGATATTTGCCGCCATTGGAAGGTACACATCGCTAAGTTTAATGCAGAAGATAAAAGCTTCAGTGCCTATGTCTGCTGCCAGAGGAAAGTTTGCCTCAATCAACTCAGAACATCCGGAAAATGCGTAATCGCCTATGGTTTCTGCCAAAGGAAAGCGGGCTGTGGATATATTAATACATCCCCAAAAAACGCCGTCGCCGATGCTTTCCGCTANNGGGAAATTGATGTNTTGCAGGCGGGTGCTGTCGGAAAAAGCATAATCATCAATGATTTTGGCCCGTGGAAAATTTACGCTGGCAAGGCCGGTGCAGCCATGGAAAGCATCAATGCCAATCTCTTCCGCCAGAGGAAAATTTATGCTTTGCAGGCCGGTGCAGTCATAAAACGCATAATCGCCAATGGTATCCACAAGGGGGAAACTAATGCCGGTCAATCCGGTACAGGAAGCAAAAGCATTATTGCCAATACTGCTTAGATTGGGCAGCTCAATGACCTTTAGGTTTGGAAACCCTGTAAAAAAATATTCTCCGGCAGAACCAAGCTCTGCCGCGCTAAAACTGGTAAGCGAAGTAAAATGCGTAAAAGGCAGCTTATCCCAGCTTCCTGCCTGAACTTCCTCCGCTTTTTGGGGAAGAGTAAGCGCTGTTATTAAGCCTTTCCCTGTTGAAAAAACACTGTCGGGATTAAATACCGTACCGTCCATGCCGCAGGGAGAAAGATCAAGGTTTACAAACTTGCCTGCCTTGCCTATTTCTTCGAGCAGAGTCTTCCAGCCATTGCTGCTCTGCATCATGTCTCCAAGATCAATATTAACCGGCAGCAGCACAGGATCGCCTGGCATATTCCCGCCCTGGCATGCATCCAGATAATCATAAACATCAGCCGTACTGGTAAAAAACACTTTTTCCCATTGGGCATACAGCGTCCGGCTCGATGTTAAGGATCCGGTAAAATCAAACAATTCCCCGCCCTGAGCTTTAGTGTACCAGCCCTTTAAATCGAATACCGGAAGAGGATGGCTAATATCCGGCGGAGTAATACTGTTGTTTGAAACCTGTCCAATGTATAAATCGCCGCCAGTATCGAAAATCCCTCCGTTGGCATTAAAAATAAACAGCACAACAGGCAATGCCTCCCCGTTTATACCGTCAATTCCATCAATGCCGTTAATGCCGTCTGTTCCATTCTCTCCCGGCTTCCCTCTGGGGCCTGTTGGGTGTTTACAGGCGGTAAAAAAACATAACCCGCAGAATAGAATAATGGTTAAAAGCAAAATGCTCCCAAAAATAGCCCGAGACCGGCAAACAACACATTTTAATGCTGACGAATTTCGTCCCTTCCGGTTATAATAATTTTTCATTTCTTTACCTCCAATGTCTTAAACTTAGACCGTTCCAAAAACTAAGCTGAACAAAAAATCAATTGTTTAAAATAAATTATAGCATATTTATTATATTAAAACAAGCAAAAAACCAGTATATATATTGAAAAATAAAATAAAATGCTGTATAATAAAGTAGGTTTAATTTTAACAGGAGAAAAAAATGCTTAAAAAAGTCAGAAACTATTTTATAATAATAGCGTTATTAAGTACAGCGGTCTTAGCTTCTTGTCCCCAGCCGGATAACAACAAAAAAAAGAATACAGATAATTCGTCAAAGAATTTCAAAGCCGCTCCAATATTTGCAATTAACCCCGGAAATCAAACTCTTACTTATACATGGATCGATTCAACCCCTGCGGCGGACAGCTACGATCTTTACTGGAAACAGGGAACTTTTACTGATGCAGAAGATGTAAAAACCGGGACTATAATTGAAGACGCAATCTCTGGCGGCACAATAAACGGCTTAATCAATAACCAGACATACAGTGTTATGGTAAGGGCAAACAAGGACGGATATAATTCAATCGATACTGTCGTTAAACAAGCTGTTCCCAGCTTTAAATTTGAAGCCTTTACTGCTGCACCGGCGCTTTCTCTTACCGGCGGTTATAAAAGAATAACTGTTACCTGGACCGAAGCAGAACCCCAGGCAGAAAGTTATGACATTTACTGGATAGAAGGGGTTTATTCCAACGAAATGTTAGTAAAAGCCGGAACCAAAGTTTCCAGTGCAAGTTCCGGTTATGTAATTTACAGTCTTGCCAATTCCCAGTCTTACAGCATTGTGGTAACGGCAAATAAGAGCGGGTACAACTCTATAAATTCGGAAGTAAAAAACGAGAAAACAGATGAGATTGAGCCTCCTTATGATCCAAATGTGGATTACACCGGTCCGGGAAATATAACATTTTCGAATGAAGGAATAAAAATAACTTGGGATGCAGTTTCTGAAACTGACTATTATGAAATTTGGCGTTCCGGCAGCCGTTTAGGCGAGTATAGTTTAATTAGTTATGTTACTGATGCAAGTGCCTACACCGACACTAATCCCAATCCGGTTAAATACGAAAATTATTACAAGGTAAAAGCAATAAAAAACAGTGCGGTAATATCAGAATCGAAGGTTATTGCCCTTGAAATAAAAATATTCGGCGAAGACACCTATTTTTATGATATTAAATACGATAAAATTTCAGATATTACTGCCGAGGTGAACAACATACATGACACTTGGACATGGAGAAGCAACAACGCCCACTGGACCAACAGAAGGTTCGCATTGTATTTTAAACCAGGAACATACACATACTCCGGTTCCATGAAAATTGGTTTTTATACCAGCGCGAACGGACTGGGAGCCGTTCCCACAGACACCAAACTGTTTGGCTCAATAGAATGTCCTCCTTATTTAACAAATAACGGCGGAACTAATGTAACCCAAAACTTTTGGCGTTCCATAGAAAATTTATCAATTAGAGCCGGCACTTTCCAATGGTCGGTTTCTCAGGCCGCACCTGCCCGCCGTATGCATGCAACGGTTAATTCAGTATTTGACTGGAGCGGAGGCTGGGCTTCTGGAGGTTTTTTAAGCGACAGTTATTTCACCGGTTCTGTTGGTTCAGGGAGCCAGCAGCAATTTTACACAAGGAACTGCTATTATGGGTATCAAACATTTAGCGGCGTAGCCTGGAATAAAACTACACAGGGTTCAGACGGCAAAATTGATACAAACAGCTCTACAGCCAATAGAACCTATATCGAGACAACTCCGGTAATCCGCGAAAAACCGTTTTTATATTTTGATTCAGACTTTAACGAGTACATGGTATTTGTCCCGGCTATAAGAAGAGATGCTGTGGGTGTTTCATGGACAGAGAATAATATTGGCGAAGGTAATTCGCTGGTATTGGTTAAAGATTTTTATATTGCAAGGCCCGAAACAGACACGGCTGCAACAATAAATGCAGCGCTTGACGAAGGCAAGAATGTCTATTTTCTGCCCGGCAGATTCGAATTAAACGTACCGCTGCATGTAAAATATGCTAACACAGTCGTTCTTGGTTCAGGGTTTACCACGTTGATTCCTGCCAGCGGAAATACTTACGGAGCTATTTTTGTGGATGATGTAGACGGCGTTACCATTGCAAGCCTGTTGTTTGATGCGCTGTACAACTCTGCTTATCTTTTATGCGTTGGCGAAAACGGGGCAAATAAAGACCATTCCCAAAACCCAACCCTTTTAGCAGATATTTTCCTTCGTGCGGGAGGAGTTCGCGCAAATTGCAATGTTGACATTTCCGCATTGATTAACAGCAATAATGTTATAGGCGACCATTTTTGGGCATGGCGCGCCGACCACGGCACCGGCGTAGGCTGGACATCAAACACCACAAAGAATGGGGTAGTGGTAACAGGAGATGATGTAACGCTTTACGGTCTGTTTGTGGAACATTATCATGAATACGAGGTACTTTGGCTGGGTGAAAACGGAAGTACCTATTTTTATCAGAATGAACGTCCGTATGATGCACCTGCAGGCGCTTCTTGGCAGAATCCCAACCGGACTGGAACTGAAGGATGGGCATCGTACAAGGTTGCAAACCATGTAAATAAGCACTTTGCGGCAGGCCTGGGAATGTATTCTAATTTTAGAAATGCGTCATGGGCATCAAGCGCTATGGAAGTTCCTAACAAACCAGACGTTATTATACAAAACGCCAACACTGTCGCTCTGAATGCTACCGGCGGCCACCGCGGTCAAATTAACGGTGCCGGTCAGAGTTCCAATGGAAGTTCCGGCACACGAACATATATTTCGTCTTATATTAACGGAGTTGCGGTTACTCCCGGTGCTAATAAAACAGGGACTCAGCCCCCGGATGAAACGTTTAACATTCCAACGAATTTGCATCCATAGGAGGTTCTTGCAAAACTGGCAGTTTAAACAAGCTCTTGTAAAAGCGGTTTTGCAAGAGCTTTTTTATTTTGTTAAATACGGGACATATTTTTTATCCATTTGAGCAATATGCTGTAATACCCAATCCATCAGGAATTTTACAAAATTAGCCGGATCAGGCTGATCTTCTGCCTCGAATGCCTGAACTTGCTGGTTAATTTTTTTAATAAAATTTTCATGTAGTTTTTTATGTTCCAAATAATGCGGATATTCAATTTTTTGCATTATTTCTTCTTCAGTAGAAAAATGTATTTTTATATATTGCAATGCGCCTTGAATCATTTTTATAAAAAAAACTTTTGCCATTATGCCGCCCATTTGAACTCCGCTATAAAATTCATTTATTAATTTAATCAGTTCTTTATGCTGTGCATCAATTTGTTCATTCCCAATAAGATAACTGTCGTTCCATGTTACCAGTTCATCTGCCATTTTTAACTCCTATTTTATTGCCGATGCACGCCTAAGCCTATCGTTAATCGCAATACCAAGCCCTTTTTCTGGCGCCAATTGCGCACAAATCCGGGCGGCACCGCTGCGATCCAGGAAATGCAGAACCTGAAAAAGCCGGGCCGCTGCTTCATTCAAGTTTCCTGTTTCAGAGAGTACCTCTGTTTTCATTGCTTTTTTTTCCGGCTTTTTGCCAGAAAACCATTTATCGCGGGATNCGCCGTCAAAGAAAAGATACACTGTTTTTTCAGATNTTTCAACATTAACTAACATAGTATCTTCGTTCAGTATTACAAGTGGGGTATGCGGCGCNTAATGGCTTTTTAACATTCCCGGNGATTCGGCAGGCNCTGCGTTGCNTGATTCAGCAAATGTTACCGGTCCGATTAATGCTTCGATTGCCTCTTTGCTTATTCCACCCGGCCTAAGTATTCTGCTTTGCCTTGAGCATAGATCCAGCACTGTGGATTCAACACCTACCTTCGTTTGCCCCCCATCAAGAATAATTGGCGCTTTTTTACCAAGCATTTCCAGAACATGCTCTGCCCTGGTTGGGCTTAAATATCCAAACGGGTTTGCGCTGGGAGCGGCTATTGCTCCAGTAGAAAGGGTTATAAGCTGCCGGGCTGTTTCATGCGCGGGAATGCGTATGGCAACAGACGGCAGGCCGGCAGAAACTATATCCGGTATTGTTTGCAATTTGGGTAAAACAAGGGTAAGCGGACCAGGCCAAAACTGTTTTGTTAAAATTGCCATTTTTTCTCTTGCGGTAACATCCAGCAGGGAAATATCTGCAACCCGCCCTAAGGCTTCAATTGCTGCAATATGCACAATCAGCGGATCAAAACGGGGCCGGTTTTTTACTTCAAAAATTTTTGCTATTGCAGAAGGATTAAATGCATCGCCTCCAAGTCCATATACTGTTTCTGTCGGGAAAACCGCTAAATCGCCGCGAATAATTAAATTTGCCGCTTGTCTGACAGTTTTATCATTGATTTTTACAATGCACATATGGTATTATAACAGCATTAGGAGAATTTATGCCATTAGCGCCATTTTCAGGTTATCGTATTTCAGAGCAGAACCCGGTGGAATTAAGCCAGGCTAAGCTTGCTGTTTTAATTGATGCTGATAATACACAGCCGGGAATTATCGAAGGATTGCTTGACGAAATTGCAAAATACGGAATTGCCAGCGTTAAGCGAATATACGGAGACTGGACAAACACCAATCTTCGTTCATGGAAAGACCGCCTGCTGGAATTTGCCATTCAGCCAATTCAGCAATTTTCCTATACAGTTGGAAAAAATGCCACCGATTCGGCAATGATAATTGACGCAATGGATTTGCTTTACACCGAAAAACTTGACGGGTTCTGCATTGTATCCAGCGATTCAGATTTTACGCGCCTTGCCGCACGGCTTAGGGAAAGCGGACGCACAGTTTACGGTTTTGGTCAAAAGAAAACGCCCAGGGCCTTTGTTTCAGTATGCGATAAATTTATCTATACCGAAATTTTAATGGATGTTCATGAAGAAGCCGACGATGAAGAGTCAAAAATATCTGTAAAGAAAAAGAAAGACTTTAAGGTTGACCGAAAACTCCTTAAATTGTTAAGGGAAACCGTTGACGATATTGCGGAAGAATCCGGCTGGGCTTACCTGGCCGGCGTTGGCAGCAAAGTTAATAACCGCTCTGCCGACTTTGATCCCCGAAACTACGGTTTTAAAAAGTTAGCCGATATGGTCCGCGCCATTCCCCAGTTTGAAACCGAAGAACGCCCTCAGGCAAACGGCACCGGAAGGCATGTATACATACGGTGGAAAAGAAAAAGATAAGCCCCGCTGCGAACCAACTCTTTGGTAACTTGAGCCGAATATTCATTATAACACGGATTATCACAGATTTACACGGATTATCACGGATTATTTTAAAATTTTAATTCTTAAAAGCCTCCCTTCGGTCGGCAAGTGCAAGGAAAATTATTGTACGTCGCCGCTAAAGCGGCTT
>WRNF01000090.1 GCA_009776715.1 Treponema sp.
TAACTTTTAATGCAACCTGAAGTTTTGATTTCATTGTTAGTTCAATACGGTTTTTTAAAAACTCTAATTTTTTTATTTCATCGCTGAAAAATTCTTTTTTAACCTCTACCTGAAGCTCCAGTTCGTCCAGGTAATCCTCATTGCGGTTAACAACAATTAAGTACTGCGGTTCGGTTCCTTCAATTTCAATAAGGGCATGCTCTATCTGGCTGGGAAAAACATTAACCCCGCGGATAATAAGCATGTCATCGGTTCTTCCGTACAGCCTGTGCATGCGAATTGTGCTGCGCCCGCAAGAACACGGTTCGCGGATAAAGCTGGTAATGTCCCTTGTCCGGTAACGCAGCAGCGGCGTGCCTTCTTTGGTAAGCGTGGTAAAAACAAGTTCTCCCTTTTCGCCGTCGGGAACATATTCGCCAGTCTCCGGATCGATCAGCTCGGGATAATACAGATCCTCGTTAATATGCATGCCGTGCTGCGCTTCACATTCAAAAGCAACGCCGGGGCCGATAATCTCGGTAAGGCCGTAAATGTCATAAGCTTTCATGTTATAACGGGCTTCAATCTCGGTGCGCATGTTTTCGCTCCAGGGTTCCGCTCCAAAGCAGCCCTTGTTTATCGGCAATGAATGAAGATCTATTCCTGCGTCCTTTGCCTCTTCGGCCATGTACAGGGCATAGGAAGGGGTGCAGGTAAGCGCCGTGCTGCCAAAATCCTGCATTATCATTAACTGTCTTTCGGTATTCCCGCTGGACATTGGAAGCACCTGGGCACCCATGTTAAACGCTCCGTAATGAACCCCCATTCCGCCGGTAAAAAGACCGTATCCGTAGCAATTTTGAACAACATCGTCTTTTGTGCACCCTGCCCCGGCCAATGTGCGGGACATGGATTCACTCCACAGTTTGATGTCGGCCAATGTGTACTCATTTACCACAGGCTTTCCGGTGGTGCCGGAACTCATGTGCACTTCCACAATTTGATCAGCAGGACAGGCCCTTAACCCATGAGGGTAATTATCCCTAAGATCGTCTTTTGCGGTAAAGGGCAGCTTTTTAATGTCGCCTAACGATTGAATGTCGCCTGGTTTTATGCCGGCTTCATCCATTTTGTTTCGATAAAACGGAACACAGGAATATAATTTTTCTGTCAACTTTTTTAAATTTTCCAATTGATTTTTTTCTTTTTCCTGTTTTTCCATACATTCGGAACCTGGATTAAAAATCATTTACAATTCTCCTTAAAAAATATTTATTCTAATGCCGACAGTCATTCTAAAAATTGTTTCTGCCTGAACATCCGAAGAGGCAAACCACAATTCCGGTTCTAGATACACGGCATAGTTTCTAAAGTATTTCCAGCCTGGTTTTATAACCTTAAAATCAATATTTGCAACATCAAGCTGCGCGACAACGGCGCTCATGAACAGCGGGGTGCGGCTGGTATCCATGCTGAACCAGGAAAAATTTGCCCCTACCGCCAAATTCATGGAAAGCCATTCCCAGTCAAGGCCAAAAAGGGCAGAAAACGGCAGGTAGAAGATATTGGCCAGCAGTTTAATGCCAAAAACATGGCCGACATAACGGCCGCCGTAAGGAACCCCGTCCGGCGGGGCTATGCCGTACTGCCCCTGAAAACGCACATTGTCATTAAAGAAACTTAATCCCAGGCCAACGTCAAAATAAGTGGAGCCAAAAGTTTTTACGTCAACAAACAGCCCCTGCAGCGCAGATGGAACTGAATAGAAAAATTTGTTTTTAGGCCGCAGCGATACATTTACGTTTGCAAGCTCATAATTATCGCCGGCAGTTCCATACACCAGCAGATTATCCCGGTGGACGCTGTTTTCCGGCGGGGACACAACTGCTATTTCCGGCAGAGTCGTATCAACATAGAGCATTGCCCTTCGGACGGCTTCCTTGCCATCGGCAAAAATTGCCTTTACCACCACAGGCTGAGGCCCTGGGGCAAGCAGGCTGGTTTCCATGCGGAATTTCCAGCCGGTTTTTCCCCTGGCCCTTGTAAAAATCCGGCCGTTATCGTAACTTACCAGTAAAATCTCCGGCTCTAATGCTTTTTTTTGCCGCCTGCTTAGTTTTTGCCCTTCCTCGGGCTGTTCAATCAATATTTCTGCTCGTCCTGAAAGCCAGGGGCGGCGGGTAATAACATCCCCGTCCCTATGGCTTTCTATTGTCAGCGAGGGGCCGTATTGGGAGTAGTATATGGTATGATCCGGGCTGGAAATTTCCATTCCGGTTTGAGAATGATAAAACGCCGAAAAAGTATAGGCCCCGTCTGCGGCTAGTGTATCCTGCGGAATTTCATACATGAACACGCCGTATCTGTCCACAGGGGCATTTATAAGCGGCTCGCCGTTCATCAGTATATTTACCGAAGAAGGCAGGAAGGAACTGCTGACAGTTCCGATAATATTAACCGTCCCTGTGAAAAATTCACCAGGCAGCGGATTAAAAATTGCAATTTGAGCCGCATTGTCATCTGCATCGTAAAAGATTTTCCGCGACACCATAGATTGATTGTCGGCCAGGTCTGTGGCAGCAATTCTGATTATGTATTCGCCTTGCGGAAAATGGGATAAGTCTATGCTTTGGTCAATTACATTGCGCATCGGCAGGCTTAAATTTTCCTGTATATCCGGATCTTCGCCAGAGATAATCTGAAACTGCAGGTTTTTCAGCGATACATTGTCTGCAACCCTGCCTGCTAGGCTTAAAACAGTGCCGATATGCTGCCCGTTAGCCGGTGAATTTAAATACAGTTCAGGAGGCGTATTGTCAATATTTACCATCGCATTGGAAAAAGTTACAATTCCGTATTTATCTATGCTGCGAATCATGGCCGAATAAATGCCGTCAGAATAAGAGGCGGTATTCAGCGGTAATTCCCAGCGCCATTTTTCCTCTAACATTTTTGCCTTTTGCCATGTATTGCCGCTGTCCATTGAAATAATCACCTGTTCAATGCCGTTTGCGTCATCGGAAACCCCTTCCATCATTATTGCTTTTTTATTATACCTGGTTATTTCCGGTGAAACAATGTCAGTATAAGGCGGCGTTGTGCTAATAAAAACCTTGCGCGATATTGTTTCGCTCTTTACGCCGTAAGTATCTGCAGCATATACTTCCAGCACATATTCGCCGTCGCCAATTATGGAAAAATCCACAGGAATTTGAAAATTTTGATCGGTGAGCATTTCATTAAACGGAATATCGGGATTTTCCAGATATGCCTCTGCCGCGCTCATTGCCGTCTCTCCTGCAGGGGTAGGGGAAATGGATTGCGCATCCGGCAGGAGTAGGAGAAATAGACTGTGCATCCGGGCCCAGGAAACGCCAATACACGCCTTTTATTCCTGCATCATAAAAAGCAACACCGGAAATGTCAAAAGCCTCGGTAATAATTTCATTAGGTTCAGGGGTATTAACAATGATTGAAGGCAGGGGCGGATTCGCGTCCATTGAATACCCGGGAAAAGCATCAAAATTATTGCCGCTTGCATCTGTTATGCGCAAGACAAGCTGCCCCTGCATTTCGGCAATGCTGGAAAAATCGCAAAAAAAGCTGAACCATGCTTTGCCGTAACGGGAAACAAAAGGAATATCCTCGAAAGATTCTCCATCCAGTGAACAAGAAATATTACTAATGCCAACAGTATGCGCAACTGTGCCGATTACTGTTTTGCTGCCGTAAACAAGGGCTTCGTCCTTAAATGTTTCAAAAAAGATTTCCGGTTTAGAATTTGCCATGTTAATTGGATGATACAATGGAATGGTATCGCCAACCTTAAATTCTAAATGCACAGGCCCATGAGGAAGGGCTGAAATGTCTATATCTTCAAAAAATTCCCCCGCGGAATCTGACGTAAACGAACGCCAGCCATCTTGCGGGGAGAAGCGGTATTCAACCCGCGCTCCCGGCGTGCCCGATATGCCCGAAACCGTTATTTTAGTGCCGGATACCCATGCAAATTTTTCCGGGCTGTTAATGCTAATCTGCGAAATATCCTTTCCGGTTGCCTGCTGCTTGAGGTATTTTAAGCTGACAGCCGTACCCGCAGTGTTGTTTTGGTCAAAAGGAACCATTCTAAAATTTTGCACCCTTTCCCCATGCGGTATCATGAAAGGGTCTATGCGGAAAGCGCTGCCTGCTTCTACCGTCCCATCCTTGCCAAAACGCACCGAATAAGGCAGGATTCCCGGTTCAACATGGCCGTAAATGGAACTGTCCGCAGACAATGTTACCAAGTCTTCTCCTTTAGGGTAGTCGATAACTAACACAGGAGTTTTTATTTTTCGGCTGTCTTCCAGTTTGCAAGTAACGGTGGCTTTGTTGCCTGATAAGTCAACAGCGCTTACTTTGATGCTTTTTGCGGAATTGCGCTCGATGTTCAAAGCAACAGACCAAAAAGGATCGCCCTGCCGAATGGGAATTTCTTCCTTAATTTTTCCCCATTCATAAAATACGCTTTTAAGGCCGATATTTGAAAAGGCCCTGCCCGACAATAAAACTGTATCGTATACNTCTTCATCCGGCTTTGGGGTAAATAATTCCAGCTCAGGGGCGGCATTATTAATAAAAAACAAATATGGTTTGGCAGCCGCCCTGCCGGTGCCGTCTACCGCCCTGACAAAATAAATTTTTGGCCCATTCGGCAATTTTTTTGTCTTTGCAGAAATGCTAAAGACATAATGCCCAAAATCAACCCGCCTTACGCTTGCCGGCTTAAAATGAACGCCGTCTTCGCTTAACTCAATTGCTTTAATCCCGTTGATGTCGAAAATGCTTCCCTTAATTTTTACATTATTTCCGCTAATGATTTCGCCAACTTTATGTGATGTCAGTTCAATATTCGGCTGCATGGTGTCCAGAATAAAATTAATGCTCTGTTCCGGGCCGCTTAAATCATTTGAATCGAATGCTTTTACAAACAACGTATGTTTTCCGTCCGGAATGTCATTAAAATTAATTAATATATTCCAGTAATCNGTGCCGGTAACGTCCAAATAATCGCCGTCATCCAGGCGGATTTTAACTTTTTCTACGCCGAACATCCCGGAAGCCACGCCCAGAATATTTATGCTCTGCCGGATTACCTCGTTGTTTTCAGGATACACTATCCGCGCAACAGGAAGGCCGGCAAGAGGATCTATTTTAATATTGTAAGGACCGGCAACAGACTCATTCCCCGCATGATCCTCCGCATAGGCGATGTAGTTATGCGTGCCTTTCTTTTTGGCAGAAATATCAAAATTATTTTGCCATACTTCATCGCTGCCCATTTCAGATGTTTCAATGTCTTTTTTGCCTGCCGCCCAAATAAGATTTTGGGAAAAAACAAATATGAAGATAATTATAAAAAACCGCAGTAAATGGTTTTTTTTCAATTTAAATAATTTCAACATTAAATTCATAAGCTTCCTCCTTTTAAAACAAACTAAGACGAACGCCAAAAGCAATGGTAAACTTGGTACGCCAGGCTTGAGCCGAAACAACGTCGGAAGGCGCAAACCAAATTCCCGGTTCTGTATACAGCGAGATTGATTTAAAATATTTCCACTTGGGAAATAAATAACTTAAATCGGCTTTTATTATTTCCCACTGGCCGACAAATTGCCCCATCCACAATGGTGTTTCGCCTTCTTCCATAAGGAAATACGAGAAATGAGCGCCCAGGGTTATGCTGGTTTTCCAGAATTCCCAGTCGGGGCCGAACCACCGGGATAAATTCATGGTAAAGATATTAGCAAGAACCTTTCCGCCGAAAGCCCATCCTGAATAACGGGTTCCCGGAGAGGCCTGTGCTGCGTTAATTTGTACCTTAACATTGTCGTCAAAGAATGTCAAGCCCAGTCCCATTGCATAACTTAGCCCGCCTAAAAAACTTACATCCAAATACAGGCCCTGAATAAAGCCCGGCACCGAATAAGCGGCTTTGTTGCCGGGGCGCAATGTAACCTCCACAGAATCCATGTCAAAATCATCCGCTGCGGAACCGTATATGGCGACCGAATCCCTATGCGAGCTGTTCTCCGCTGGCCCTATTGTGTTTACCGCAGGAGAGCGGGTGTCCACGGTTAACAGAAGGCGGCGCACTGCAACGGTATTGTCGCTGAAAGAAGCTTTAATTACAACAGGCAGGGTGCCGGGTTTTAATTCGCTTGTTTCCAGGCGGAATTTCCATTTGCCCCTGCCTTTAGCGGGTTTAAATGACCGCCCGTTATCTAAACTTACCTCCACGGATTTTAGTTTTAGCCGGGAATTTTTTTCCAGGGTTAAGGCCTCCGCGTCTTCCTCCGGCTGGCCGTAAAAAGCCCTGCCGTTCAGCCAGGGTCTTTGTGTAATGACATCTCCGTCCTTATGGCTGTCAATCATAAGAACCGGCCCGTGCTGCTGAATAAATACCGGGTTCTCGAATGAATAAATCCGCTCGCCGGAAGGCGTGTCAAAAGATGCCGAGAAAACATTCTCTTGATCCAAACGCAGGCTGTCTTCCGGCATTTCATAAGAAAATATTCCGTAGCGGTTCACGTCAATATTGGTGAATTCTCTTCCATCCAGCATAAGGTTAACCTGCGGCGGCACAACCGCTCCTGTGATCCTGCCGGAAACAATTACCGGGCCGCTGTGGTCTATGCCGGGGAGCGGGTTTACCAGCACAATTTCCGATGCGGCGCGGGCCTTGAGCAGCATAAAGTTTCGTATAACGGATGTTTCGTTCCCTGCATTGTCAAAAGCGCTGACTTTTAAAAGATAGTCGCCGTCGGGAAACGGCGAAACATCCATTTCTTCCATAACAACAGCCTGGCCTGTCAATTCAAGAGAGGACTGCACATTGGGGTCTTCAATGTTTACCAACTGCATGGAAATATTTTGCAAAGAAAAATTCTCTTCTATTTGCCCGCTTATTTTAAGGGTTGTTCCGTAACTTTCGCCGTTGCGCGGAGAATCAAGTTCAATGTATGGAGCGGTATTGTCAATATTAATAATGCCCGAAGAAAAGGAAGCAACCCCAAAATTATCGGTTGCCCTGACCAGCATGGAATAAACGCCGTCCGAATAGGCCTTGGTGTTTAAAGCAATGCTCCATTCGCTTGGCTCGCTCTGGCTGCTAACAATATCCGCCTGTTGATAGCTAACGCCGTTGTCCATCGAAACAAGCACTTCAGAAAGGCCGTTNAAATCAAAGGCAGTGCCGTTGACAGTTATATTTCCCNGGTTCCAGATATCCATTGAAGGAGATACAAATGTTACATCCGGCGGGGCCGTGCTTACA
>WRNF01000091.1 GCA_009776715.1 Treponema sp.
GTAGAAGAAATTGGATAAATATATTAAAAGAAACAATAATAGAATAAATATTTGGAAATATAAAATGTAACTGTTGGGTAAAACGTCGCATAAATTTTTTATGTGTGAGCAGGCAGCTTTGTCTTGTCATACCCTTCTCTGCGTTCTCTGCGTCCTCTGCGCCTCTGCGTGATGAATATTCGAAATAAGTTACCAAAAAGATGGTTCGCTGCGCAGCGGAGCAGCCTGCCTGTCCGCCTACCTGCGCAAGCAGGCACAGACGGGCGCAGGCAGGCGGTAAAAAACCGAAGCGGTCTGTTCTTTCAAGTTTTTATAATCATTTTTAACTAAATTGATATAATTTTATTTTATGTATGAACCTAAAATCAGATACATTGTATGTTATTAATTCAATGTCCATTGTAATGGAAGTTGCTGCTATTAGAGCATCATCAATTTGTAAATTATGACTCTTGGGGGTAAACAAAACCAGTGCCAGGCACCATAGGCGGCAACGCAGTACAACATTCACTTCCTGTCGGATACGCTGAACGATGTTTTTGGTAACTTGTGAAGCTATAGTTAAAAGCCCACGGATTTCCACAGATTTACACGGATTATCTTAAATTTTAATCCTTATAATCCGTGAAAATCCGTGTGCATTTGACATCCAATGCCACCAAGTGCGGCTTTAGTTTGAAGTTACAGCCAAGCCAGGGAAGTAAAATTTTTTACCGGGTAATATTAATTGGGCCGGGTTGGGACCATGTTACAAAAACTGGCATGGAAGTAACGGCTATGCTTGTATCTGCAGAAAATGTTTCGGCTTTTCCCGAAACCGGATCATGCACGGTAAAACTGCCGTCAGGAACATGTACCTTAATTTTTAAGGAGGTTCCGGTTTTCCACAGCACAAGAGTTCCGCCTTTCCCAGGGTCTTCAAAATAAAAAGCCTCCAGTGATTTGGGCAGGCTTTCCATTTCCAGTTGGCGGTAAACTGTTCCGGAAAGGCATGTTGCGCATAAACGGAATGCTTCGGCGCCTTTTGATGTGTAATCGGAGTCGCTGCGCACAAGGCCAAAGTAATTCTCTGAATTAGCTCTCTTGCGGATTATTGGATCAGAGAGCTGGTACCACATAATTTTTTTTGCGCCATTAATTGCTAAATTAACAAAAGTCTTTACAATAAATGCAGGGAATTTTTTTTCAGTTGTGGCTGTTGGGTAAAGGCCCCCTGTCGGGTATCCAACTTCAGTAAGCCATATTTTGTCATCAAAACCGTAATCTGCAACAATGGCTTTGAATTTATTGTAAAGCAGCACAGTGCGCCTGGGGTTTAATTCATAAGGATGAAAAGCAACAGCGCTTGCTTTTTCCATAGCGCCGGTTTCAAACAGGCCCCGGATAAACGGCTTTGGAAGTCCAAAAAAACCTCTGTTAAATGCGCCGCCTAAAACCAAAACATCGGCATCTTCTTCTCTTATTGCATCCAATGCCAGGCTGGTAAGGTTAAAAAATTCTTCTTTCGTTCCTTTCCAAAAATTAAAATTCGGCTCATTCCATATACACCATGCATCAACCCTGCCCTTGAAATGTGCTGCCATAGTACACACATAATCAATAAAAAAATGCATTTTATCCTCAGGAATATAATAATGCCGTTTCCCGTCCGGGTGTATCCAGGGGGTATCATAAGCTAAAACAGCAAGGACATTTTTCCCCTGCGATTTTGCGGTGTCAACATAGGTATCGTAGTTGTCAAATTTCCATACATCGTCTTCCGGTTCAACCCTGTCCCAGAATAGGGTTTTAAGCAGCCAGCATGCACCCATTTTATCCAGAAGAGCGTATTCCTCTGCGGAATTGGAATCTCCGGCATGAACAAGACCGGCAATGTCCGATGGAATTTCTACCGGCCCGTTAACAGGCTTTGAAGCGCATGCCAATATCAGATATGCAGTTAGAAAACCCAAGAAAAAAAAAGCACAGCGAATCTTGTTTTTTTTAATTACAATCCCATTCCTCATTTCTTATTTCTTATTTCTCATTGTGAAAAGGCCCCATTACAACGCCCGGCAATGGCCGGAAGGCCTTAAAAACCAGGTACTTGAACGGATGAATATCAAGGGCATTGGGGAACCAGCCTCCCAGTTCTCCTGTGTCAACAATATTTATTGCAGGGCTAAAGGAAATGGGAATGACCGATCCGCGATCCAATAACAGTTTTTCAGCTTGAGCAAGGGTTTCCCAGCGGGCATCTCCTTCTTCGTACATGGATTTATCCATGAGAGTTTCAAAATCATCATCATCATACTGCGCATCGTTTAGATTTGAATTTTTGCGCCACATTTGAAGGAAAGAATAAGGATCGGCAAAATCGCCAATCCATGTAGTAATGCCAATTTGATAGCCGTCGAGTTTTAAAGCCATAAAATAATTCGCAAAAGGAGCCACTTCCACCCGCACGGTAAGGCCGAAACTTTCCTTCCATGTTTGGGCCATCAGTTCGGCAATCCGCTCTGCATCCGGAGACGGCGTTATTCGAACAACCAGTTCCGGCAAACCTTTGCCGCCTGGAAAACCGGCTTCGGCAAGAAGCGCTTCTGCCTCTTCTGTAATGCCTTCGCCTGAAAGACCGTCAAGTTTAGGATACCCCGGCAGGGGGTAAATAAGCGTTTTGGCCGGATGGTAATGATTGGACCGGATTTTATCCCAGGGCAAGACAAGAATAAGGGCGCGGCGCACTCGGAAATCATTCCAGGGTTTTTCCCCGCTGCGAAAAAAATAGTAGTGCGTGGCAAACATTGCATTTACCTGAATGCCGCTGCGGTCGGTAAGGGCATCAATATTTACATCGCCCGAAATCCAGTGTGCATTGCCCGAATTCCAAAGATAACTTGCTTCTTTTCCCGATTCGGTATATTTTACGGTTATTTTATTAAGGGATACATTATCCGCATCCCAATAATTGTCTGCCTTAACCAGAACAATTGCCTCATCATCCATTTCGCTTATCTTAAAAGGCCCGTTGGAAATGATGGATGAAGCCTGCCAGTCATTGCCATTCAGCATTGACGGATGGATTGGGCTAAAGGAATGGTGGCAGAGCATGGCCGGAAAAAATGAAGCCGGAGAATTAAGTTTTACCACAAGCGTAGTGGCCGATTGCGCTATTATTCCTATCTTTCCGTCATCTTTTAATTCGCCTGTCCGGTATTCCCTTGCCCCTTCAATTATGTCAAATAAACTTGAATATGGCGCATCACGGTTAGGCGACAGCATCGATACCCATGCGGCACGGAAATCGTTTGCTGTTACCGCATCTCCGTTCCAGTATTTAGCGTTCTTTTTAAGGGTGAAAGTCCACTGTTTTTTATCTTCAGAAAGTTCCCATTTTTCTGCAACGCCGTAAACCGGCTCTATTGTTACCGGGTTATATGTAAACAGCCCTTCAT
This sequence comes from Treponema sp., assembly GCA_009776715.1. The sequence goes on from WRNF01000091.1 coordinate 3,435, forward strand.
AGATCGCTGTGTACAATTGAGCTTCGCTTGCCAAATACGATTTACGAAAATCCAGTTCCACGTCGCTTTTTGACAGAGTAACTGTCAGTTCATCGCGAAGCTCCGTGCGGGGGCGTGTTTCTGCAAATTCAGGGCTTTCATCCAACTCTTCAGTTTCGCTTTGTGCAAAAAAATCATCCGGATAAACAAAATTTCCGGCCATTACAAACAAGAAACTAAACAACAGAGAATATATAATAATTTTTTTCATATACGGATTATTACTCCTGTCAGGCGCCTGTACTGACTCCCAGACGTTTCAATTGCTCTTCTTCTTCTTTGAAGGCACTGTAGTCGTGCCTAAGCTGGTTTGCTTTAACAATGCAATTTTTAACAGAAGCCAATTCCGGCTTTATCCCCCTGATTTTTTCGCGTTCAGATTTTGGCAAACTGCTCTTGAAAAATTCATCCAGCGCTACCAACGTTTTGTACAGGGATTGGATATCCCGAATATTGCGCTCAAGGTAATTTAATATCTGGTCTTCCTGCATTGCTCCCAGTTTTTGAATAAGCGTGCTTTGCCCGTTTAGGCCGTTAAGGATTTTTGTTTTTTTGTCAAAATCAGCTTGGAAAACCAAAAAATTTAAATCTTCCCTTGTTTGCGTTCCTTTTGCAGGATCAAAATACTGCAGTTCGTAAATAATATCTTCAGCATCGGAATGCATTATCGACCTAAGTAACTTACGTATCTTTTGCCAGATACCTTTTTTTTGGTTTTCAAGGGTTTCCTTATTTTCATTGATCTTTTCGGCAATTTCATTCATGGCTATTGCTGCCGATCCAACCGCTTGAATCCCGCTCATTAAAATTGCCTTGTAATCAATTTTAGGCTTAACAACCTTAGGTTTAGCTTCAGCAACTGTCAGTGTTTTTAATACCGCATCGCGCAAGGACTGGCTGTCTTTGGAAAAATCCTCCCTAATTAACTCTTCGATAAATTCAGAATAAAAAAACGAACCGGGCATTATTGATGCCATCTTTTTTTTATAATTAACTACATTTGCTTCTGAAGCATGCATATTTTTTATTGCATTTCGTACATTTAGTTTGTAAGTTTCCTTGTGGTAAATTGAAATGTTTTTTAAAATGCCCAATATCACAGCAGTGCTTTTTGGAAGTTTTGACAGTGATTCCCCGATTATGCTCAAGTTAATGGAATCAATATTTGACTTGGCGCTGTTGGTTATTTCCGAGAAAAATTTGGTGTTGTATGAGGGGGAATCGGGAGAAAAATTTATCCAATCGATATACCGAATAAGGCCGACTATCCTTCGAATCCGTTCAAGATTCAGGAAATCTACGCCAAATTGGTAAAAATTAACCAGGAAATCCAATTGATTATCGTAATTTGACAATCGAAGGGAAATTTGTTCCATTTTTTTTGCTTCAGGAATCGGTCCGGCTTCAGGAATTTCAAGATCGCTAATTTTGGTTTCCTGTTTGTACGGATCCTCATGTATAAGCTTTTTTTTAAGCAAAATATTATACAGTACCGAAAAAGAAATTTGAAATAATCTAAGCTCTTCTTTTAGCTTGAAAATTTCTGATTTCTCTAACCAGTCTTTCCATGCTAATAATGCATGCGCAAGAGTATCAACATATTTTGGGGCAGAAACATCACTCATTATTTAAATTATAGCATACTATAGAAAAAAATGCAAGAAAACTTATGCCTGATATTTTTTTTTAACGCTAAAAAGACTAATTTTAAGGAATTTTATCTGAAAATAATGCAAAATCAATTTTCTCGCCATATATATAGTATGAAAAATTATAAAAAGAGCCTGCCGCTAAACGCGAAGCATCGGTTCGTGTTTTATTTTGCGCAGGCTGTCTGTTTAGCCCTTGGCGTTTTTTTTGTCTTAGGATGCGGAAAATCTTTAATTGATCCGCAGTATGTTCTTGAATTTCCCCGCCTTCCAGAAGAATGGGACATGATGCTCGGCAGCCCGCAATGGAAACTGGAATGGACAGATAATGAAGGGCATAAAAAATCGAAAACAGTTAGCGGTAAAACAGAAATTGCCCTTGCCTCAACCTGGGCAAACGCTGTTATTGCCAAGCCTTTCTGGCCGAAAAAAGGGATTGAAGCCGGTGTGTTCAAGCCGGCGGGGGCCATTTTTCCGTTTGATGTTTCCGGGGAAAAACTTATTTTAAGCTGGCAGGGCGGCGTAGAAGCAGTTTTATACGATGAACTTGCTGCTGCGTACAATCAGGCAAATTCTGCCGCAAAAGCTTCCGTCCCTCGCCTGCCGCAATATTTTGACTGGGCCAGGTTCCGTCAGCTTTTTAGCGATTCTACCGTAAACGCCGATTTCCGCTCCGATCCCTGGCTTGCCGATTGGGAAAATATTGCTGCCAGAATTGTTCAATCCGGTTTTGACAAACGGCGCTTGGTTCCGGAAGCAAGGAGCAGCAAAACAGCATCGGTAAATGCCGGCCCCTGGATAGGAACTTCTCCTTTTTCCAGGCCTTTGCTTTTTGAAGGCATTCCCGCCTTTCCTGTGAGGGCGGCAACGGACACATGGGTTTCCAGCGAGGGCATTTTGCGCTGCAATGCCCAGACCTGGAATTTTGTGAAATTTAATTATTGAACCGGCAAATACATTCTGATTATGGAACAGAGGGAATTTTCTTCTGCCCTTACAATTTCTTTTTCTCGAAGGTAACTCTCTGTCGAATCGGAAGCATGGGCAGCATTTTTCTTTACATCGGCACCGAGTTCATGCCGTATGGTGCCCTCGGATGCTGTATGCGGGTCGGTGGAACCAAGCACATCGCGGATTTTTTTTATTGCATTTTCACCTTCGTAAACCAGAATCATGCACTTAACATTACCAGGCTTATTTTTTTCATTGAGAGAATTTTTGTTAGGCCGCATACCGCACATATATTCGACTATTTGCGTATATAGTTCTGCAATATAATCAACCCCAATAATTTCAGACAATGCTTTTTTCGATTCTTTGCTTAGGGTTAGCATAAATTTATCTTTTAACAGTTTTTTTGTTTCTTTTACGAATTTGGGGATGTTTTTTTTCCTAAGCCCCATTTTAACAGAGTCATAGAATTCCATGGCCTCGGCAAGCGAAAAATTATGAACCTTAATGCCGATTATTCTTAATCCGGTACGCGAAAACATATCTATTATGGTTCCGGGCCGGGAGGATTTAGGCGTCCAGTTATCCGGCTTTATTATTGCCAGTGTTTGTTCAATTACGGAAGGATCGGGATACACTACATTCTGCACAATGTTTCCCTTTCCTTCAAGAAAGTCCGCCATGAGCCTAAGGTCTTCATCAGCTTCTTCCTGATTGCGGGGAGTTAATACCGCTGGCTCAAAATATCTTGCTTTTTCCGGATCCTCCTTAGAAAAAATAAGATCTGCGTAGGTATCCCTTATTGTTTCTCCCGTCAAAGCATCGACTTCTACATTATGGTTATATATATGCCCGCATGTAGTTAGCAATTTTTCGCAAGGATCCTCCCCGCAGAACAAGAGTAAGAGTGTGCGATGCGGCCGACCCTCGGAAGGCGCAAGATTTTGTTCAATATAATCTGACAAGAGCATAACCTGGTTTTGCGGTGAACGTTCGCGGAGTTTTTCTGCATACGCATAAGCAAATTGCTTATCCGGCGTAAACATTTGCGCCCCTACCAATTCCAGGTTTGTCCTTGACAGCAAGCGCACTAATACGCCTCCGGTTCTGCTTTTGGCAATGGTATATGGGGTTACCAATACATAAGATAAAGTTTTATTCATTCACATAATATAATGATAAAAATAATTTTTTACA
>WRNF01000092.1 GCA_009776715.1 Treponema sp.
CGCACTTGGTGGCATTGGATGTCAAATGCACACGGATTTACACGGTAGTACAAGCCGCTTTAGCGGCGACGTATAATAATTTTCCTTACACTTGCCGGCCTAAGGGAGGCTTTAAGGATTTCCACGGATTTTTAATTAAAATTTAAAAATAATCCGTGATAATCGGTGAAAATCCGTGGCTATTGATATATGCCTTAGCAAGAGGCCAAATGAAGTTAGAGCTAATTGTTAAATTTTGAAAAGGTGAATTGCTTACCAGGTTTCATCTCCCTGTTGCGAAAAACAAAAAAAACCCATATGCTAAGCATGGAGAAATGAATGCCTAAAAGAACAGACATTAATTCAATAATGATAATCGGATCAGGCCCAATAATAATTGGCCAAGCTTGCGAGTTTGACTATTCGGGAACTCAAGCCTGCAAAGCGCTTAGGAGCCTTGGTTACAAAATTATACTGGTAAATTCCAACCCCGCCACAATTATGACCGATCCGGTTGTTGCGGACATAACCTATATTGAACCGTTAAATGCAGAGAGGCTTACGGAAATTATTGCCAAAGAAAGGCCGGATGCCCTGCTTCCCAATTTAGGCGGGCAGTCGGGCCTGAACCTAAGCCTTGAGCTTAAAAAGGCCGGAACGCTTGATGCATACAATGTTAAGGTAATTGGCGTTCAGCTTGATGCGATTGAACGAGGCGAAGACCGCATTGAATTTAAAAAAACAATGGAAAAAATTGGAGTGCAACTGCCGCAGAGCTACGAGGCTTTATCTATTGAACAAGCCGAGGGGGCTGCCGTCCGGCTTGGGTACCCTGTCGTTATCCGGCCTGCTTTTACAATGGGAGGGACCGGCGGCGGCATTGTGTATAATAACGAAGAACTGCGGATTGTGGCCGGCAGGGGGATACAGGCATCAATTATTGGGCAGGTTTTAATTGAAGAATGTGTTCAGGGCTGGGAAGAGCTGGAAGTAGAAGTGGTGCGGGATTCAAAAAACCAGATGATTGCGGTGTGCATGATAGAAAATATCGATCCTATGGGAGTCCATACCGGCGACTCTTTCTGCGCCGCGCCCATGCTTACAATCAGCGAAGAAGTGCAGGAAAAACTAAAAAAAATTGCATTTAACATTGTGTCGGAAATAGGTGTTATTGGAGGGACCAACGTGCAGTTTGCCCATGACCCTGTTAGCGGCAGAATCGTAATTATAGAAATAAACCCCAGAACATCGCGCTCATCTGCGCTTGCGTCAAAAGCCACCGGATTCCCCATTGCCTATGTTTCAGCGCTGCTGGCCGCTGGGCTTACTCTGGACGAAATTCCTTACTGGAGGGGCGGCACTCTGGACAAGTATGTTCCTTACGGCGATTACATCGTTCTTAAATTTGCACGCTGGGCATTTGAAAAATTTTCCGGCATAGAAGACAAACTTGGCACACAGATGCGGGCTGTCGGCGAGGTAATGAGCATTGGGCGTACTTTCAAGGAAGCTTTTCAAAAAGCGATACGATCCCTTGAAATTGGCAGAAGCGGGCTTGGTTTTGCAAAAGGCATTTTCGGAATGGATAAGGATGCCCTGCTGGATAAAATTACAGTCCCAAACAGCGAAAGATATTTTGTAATTTATGAGGCACTGCGCATGGGAGTGGCAATAGATCAAATATTCGAGAAAAGCAAAATAAAAAAATATTATCTTGAACAGATGAAAGAATTGTCAGACTTGGAAAAAGAAATTTTAATATTTAAAAAACGTGTTCTGCCCAATGCACTTTTAATAAGGGCAAAAAAAGACGGATTTGCCGACAAGTACCTTGCGCAATTGCTAGAAGTGCCGGAAGAATATATCCGGCTGCACAGACAGGTTGCAGGAATAACCGAGGAATGGGACATTGTTCCGGTCAGCGGGGCGAATGCCGAGTATTATTACTCAACGTATAACGGGCTGGGCAAACTAAGCGGCGAATTGGATGCAGCAAGGGCAAAGAACGGAATTAAACTTAAATCAGATAAGGCCGGTAAAAAAATCATTGTTCTGGGCGGAGGCCCCAACAGGATAGGCCAGGGCATTGAATTTGATTACTGCTGCGTGCATGCAGCCTTTGCGCTGCGTAAAGCAGGGTTTGAAACCATCATGATCAACTGCAACCCGGAAACTGTTTCTACCGATTACGATACCTCGGACAAACTGTATTTTGAACCGTTAACCGTCGAAGATGTTTTATCTATCTGCCAGCATGAAAAACCGCTTGGAATTGTTGTGCAGTTTGGCGGGCAGACGCCGTTAAACATTGCTATGGNACTTAAAAATGCCGGCGTGCCTATTCTGGGAACAACGCCGGAAGTTATTGCCCTTGCAGAAGACAGGGATCTGTTCAGAAAAATGATGGATACAATGAACATTCCCATGCCCGAATCCGGAATGGCCCACAATTTAGAAGAGGCCATTGCTGTTGCAAACAGAATTGCGTATCCGGTTATGCTGCGCCCTTCGTATGTGCTGGGGGGGCGTGCAATGGCAGTGGTGCATGACAATGATCAGCTTAAAAATTACATTCAGGTTAATATGCAGTACATCAGCAACAAGGCGCCGGTGCTTATCGACCGTTTTCTGAGTAATGCGCTTGAATGTGAAGCAGATGCTTTGGCTGACGGCAAAAACGCATTTATGCCGGCGGTAATGGAACATATAGAGTATGCCGGCATTCATTCCGGCGATTCAGCTTGTGTAATACCAACTGTGAATATAACAGAGGAACAAACCGAGACAATCCGCAATTATACATGCAAAATTGCAGGCGAGCTTGGCGTAATCGGGTTGATTAATATTCAGTATGCCATACATCAGGGCAAGGTGTATGTGCTGGAAGCCAATCCCCGTGCGTCAAGAACAGTGCCGTTGGTTTCCAAGATATGCAATTTAAATATGGCAGATATTGCCACCAGGTTTATACTGGCAAAATTTACCGGAGATTCAATGAATATTGCAAACATGGAAATGCCGAAAATTCCCTATTTCGGAGTAAAAGAAGCTGTCCTGCCATTTAACATGTTTCCTGAAGTTGATCCGCTGCTGGGCCCTGAAATGCGGTCCACCGGAGAGGTGTTAGGCCTGTCTGATTCTTTCGGGCTGGCGTTTTACAAGGCACTGGAAGCCAGCAAAACCATACTGCCCCTTTCCGGATCGGTGTTAATATCGGTTTCAAAAAATGACCGAAAGGAAGCGGTAGAAGTTGCAAAACGCCTGGAAAATCTTGGTTTCAAAATTTATGCAACAAAAGGAACCCATGTCTGCCTAAGCGACAGCGGCATTTGTGCAGTAGTTATCAACAAACTGCGGGAAGGCCGCCCGAACATTGAAGACGCTATAAAAAACCGTCAGTTGCAAATGATAATTAACACTCCCAGCGGCAGCAGGCGCAGCGCCGATGAAGGCTCGTATATTAGAAAAGCTGCAATTAGGCACAACATCCCTTACATGACTACTATAACAGCGGCCCTTGCCGGAACAAAAGGAATCGCAGAACGGCTAACAAACCAGGGCGCAGTCCGATCCTTGCAGGATTACCATAAGATGCTGCGCTAGGAGTTTGTCGGACGCGGACTTCAGTCCGATTGCTCTTTCTTAGTTTACTAAAATAAAATATTCTTTTATAATGTCATCGGAGATGTGCGGACAAAAATAATCAGGCTGCCGGAAAATTATTTTACGGATGGCCTTTGTTAATGGAGAAGTAAAACATGACATTATTGGGAATCCTGGAAACGGGTATGCTTTTTTGCTTCGGCTTTGGCTGGCCGTTCAGCATTTATAAATCATACAAAGCTCGTGCCAATGTGGGAAAAAGCCTGTTGTTTTTAATTGTAATTTGGATGGGTTATTTGCTTGGCATTTTATTAAAGGCGCTTTCACCTAACCCTGACTTTGTACTCTGGCTTTACATGATTAATTTAATTATGGTCAGCATTGATATTGCTTTATACTATAGAAACAAAGTGATCAGCAAACATAATAAAGAATCATACACTGGTAAATGATAAAAAAATATTATGAATAAATAAAAATGATGAGGACAGAGTGAAAGCTGAAGTTACAGATACAGAACAACGCGATTTATTACTTACCGCAGTCAATGCCGCAGTAATGTATCTGCTACAAGCTGATGTGGATGAATTTGAGAATGCTTTGTGGCGCAGCATGGGTGTATTGGCGAATGCCGTGGATGCCGACCGGGTGCGCTTGTGGCGGAACTACAGCATATTCGATAAACTGTACTGTACGCAGTTATATGAATGGTCGGAAGGCGCAGAGCCGTCTCAGGGCACAAAAATTACCATCGAAGTGTCCTACGAAGAAGACCTGCCTGGCTGGGAGGCGAAACTTACAAAAAACGAATGCATAAACAATATTGTCCGCGAAATGTCAGAAAAAGAACAGAAACGCCTTGCTCCTCAGGGCATCTTTTCTCTTCTTATTGTGCCGGTTTTTTTACATAACGAGTTCTGGGGATTCGTGGGCTTTAACGACTGCCATCGGGAGCGGCTGTTTACCCCTAACGAGGAATCCATCCTGCGGTCGGCCAGTTTGTTGATCACCAACGCCCTTATGCGGAACGAGATGACCCAGGAGCTTACTGCGGCATTGGATAAAGCTTTTGCCGCGAACCAGGCCAAGAGCCAGTTTCTCTCCAGCATGAGCCATGAAATAAGAACGCCTATCAATGCGATAGTGGGCATGACGATGATCGGCAAATCAGCACCTAACATCGAAAAAAAGGATTATGCCTTTGAAAAAATAGAGATTGCTTCCACTCATCTGCTCGGCGTTATCAACGATATTCTAGATATGTCAAAAATCGAGGCAAACAAATTAGACTTGTCCAACGTGGAATTCGATTTTGAGGCAATGGTAAAGAAAGTGGTAAACGTCATCATTTTCCGCGTTAATGAAAAAGGAATTACATTCAAACTAAGACTCGATCCAAATATCCCGCAAAAACTTATAGGCGATGATCAGCGGCTGGCTCAGGTCATTACCAACCTGCTATCTAACGCTGTTAAGTTTACGCCGGAAAAAGGTTCCGTTACGCTGAATGCCCAGTTCATGGGAGAGGAAGGCAACTTTAGCAAAATACAGGTATGGGTAACAGACACTGGCATTGGGATTAGCCCGGAACAGCAAAAACGGCTGTTCCAGTCCTTTAATCAGGCGGAAAATGACACAACCCGAAAATTCGGCGGAACGGGGCTGGGGCTTGCGATTTCCAAACGCATCATTGAATTAATGAACGGCGATATATGGATTGAATCTGAATTAGGCGCCGGCGCTACCTTTGCTTTTGCCATCAAACTAGAACGAGCGCCGGAAGAACAAAGCCCTCCGGTTATTATCGAGAAAATAGAAGCTGCCATACGTATGCTTGTTGTTGACGACGAATCGGATGCGCTGGAATTTTTCGAGGTTTTCGCAGAACGGATGAATCTGGCCTGCGACACAGCTTCCGACAGTCAGGAAGCCCTTAGGCTGTTGAACCGTGACAAAAAATACGACATCTGTTTTATAGACCTGCGGATGCCTGTGATAGACGGCGTAGAACTTTCAAGCGCCATTACGGCAACGCAGGCAAAAAAGCCGGTTATTATCATCATTTCCGCCTATGACTGGAATCCGGTTGAACAGAATGCAAAAGCAGCCGGCGTTAACGGTTTTTTGTCAAAACCTTTATTCGCTTCTGATGTAATAGAATGCATTAACAACTATATCGGTGTTAATAAAACCGAAGAAACCGGCAGCAAAGAACAAAAACAGGCTGAATCTTTTCAAGGGAGGCGAATCCTGCTGGCAGAAGACGTGGAGATTAACCGTGAAATTGTGCTTACCTTGCTGGAACCAACGCAGCTTAAGATTGACTGCGCGGAGGACGGCGGCGAAGCCGTAAAGCTCTTTGCCGCCGCGCCGGAAGCTTATGACATAATTTTTATGGACATGCAGATGCCAGTCATGGATGGACTGGATGCGACGCGGCGCATACGGGCCATTGAAGCGGAAAGAGCAGAGCAAAACAAATTATCAGAAAACCCAAAAAGCGTTCCAATAATCGCCATGACTGCAAATGTGTTTAGGGAAGATGTTGAACACTGCATTGAGGCCGGGATGAACGATCATATCGGCAAACCTATCGATTATAATGAGTTAATGGTAAAAATAAAAAAATATTTGCAGCAGTGATTATATGGAAAATGAAGCTACTCTCCCTGAAGAGCAGGGTAAAAACCCCGCTGTAAATAGAAAACTTAACTTAAAACTTAAATTTTGATCTTGTTATTCGCTTTTTAATGTCATTGTTTTCGCCCATCCAGAACCGTTCATTCGTTTCGATATTGGTCAATTCCGCACTCACAAAATATGAACGCACCGCTATTTTTCCTGCTCTGTCTTCTATCATTTTAATTGCTCCGGTAAGCATAAAATTTGCCCCTCTTTCGTTTGCCAGGGAAGATGCAGTTGAATCGCTGGCGTTAAACTGCTGATCATCCCTTTCCGCTCTTAATTCTGAACGGGTATCGCCGCCCGCAACAAAATTAAGTTTTCCGCTGTTTACAATAGCTATTTCCATTGCTTTAGAGATGATTGAAGTGTCAATATGTTCGCTGGTATTATTCCGGAATGAACCAACAATTACAGTAGGCAGCCTGCCGTTGTTCTGTGCAGAAAATTGTCTAATATAGTTAGCTACCCTTTCGTTGTCTAAGCAATTCCCGATGAGTGATTCACTTGCTTTTCTTGCATCCGTATCATTCCAATTTCCGCTTACATCAATCTGCTTATCCGCATCTACGCGCTGCACTTTTGGAGTTCCTGTGCATGAGAATAGAGCCAAAACAAGCAAAAAACCGCTGATAAAAGTAAAAAGACTAATTTTCATAAAATAAGTTCCCTTTGATTAAAATATAAAATTACTAAGCCTAACACTTACCAACTAAGAATATCATTTTTTTTAAGTTATGAAAAGCAGGGATTTTGCAAAACCAGCAAATCTCCATTTTAAAATTATCCAAAAACCTGTAGTTTCCAGATTTTATCTCACCTTCTTGTCTGTAACTTCATTTAGGCCTCTCGCTAAGGCATATAATCAATAGCCACGGATTTTCACGGATTAAGAGGATTTACACGGATTTTTAATTTTATTTTTAAAT
>WRNF01000093.1 GCA_009776715.1 Treponema sp.
GTAGTAAACCCCACAATTATATAACTTCCTTACAGAACGAACCTCTGAAGAATTAGTATCACAAACAAGATACCCCGCCCTTCAGGGCGGGGAGGTTCATTCCTGTAACTTCAGGTATTTATTCAAACATCCAACCACTTCGCTAAAATCCATTGGTTTGCCAATATGGGCTACCATTCCTGTTTCTAAGCATTTTTTGATGTCTTCCTTAAAAACATTTGCAGTTAAAGCAATTATGGGAATATGTTTTTTTAATTTGCCCTGAATAATCATTTCATTTTCATATTTTCTAATATTGACAGTAGCTTCAAAGCCGTCCATTTCCGGCATTTGCAGATCCATAAAAATTAAATCATAGGGAGGAGTTGTTTTTTGAACCATTTCTACTGCGATAAGGCCGTTTTCGGCACAGTCTATTGCCAGCCCTGTTGGTTCCAGAACCGCTGAACAATTTCACGGTTTATTTCCACATCTTCAACAAGTAAAATGCGGAAACCGGAAAAATCATTTTCTTCCGGCTTTTCATTTTTTTCAACATTTTCCGGGCTAAAAGATTTATTTAAACATTCAACAATGTCCGTGTGAAATAAAGGTTTTTGAATGAATTGTTTTACCCCGGCTTTTTTTGCCGAATCTTCAATTACGCTCCATTCTGTCGCAGAGATCATAATAACCAGTGAAGGTTTGCCCGCGCTAAGCTCTTTTATCCGCCTGGCAACTTCAATGCCGTTCATAACCGGCATCTTCCAGTCGATAAAATAAATATCGTAAAAACCTCTTCTGTTTATAAGATCAATTGCATCTACCCCGTCCGATACAAGATCGCATTGAATGCCAAGTTTTTCTGCTTCAAGCCTGAAATATTCCAGTGTTTCCGCAGAATCATCAACAACCAAAGCACGAATTGCCTGCCAGTCAATTTCTTTTTTCAATTTACCGTGTTCTTTTTCTTCTTCTCCCCTCTCGGCGGTAAAAGTAAAACCAAAGGTTGATCCTTTTCCCATTTCCGATTCAATCCACACGCGCCCGCCCATTAAATCCACCAGGCGTTTTGAAATCGCCAGGCCCAGCCCCGTGCCGCCAAATCTTCGTGATGTGCCGGAGTCCGCCTGCTGAAAAGAATTGAACAAGAGCGCCTGCTGATCCTTGCTAATCCCAATTCCCGTATCGCTGACCAGCACCTTGATGGTATAAATGCCGTTTTCCACTCTTACCAGGTTTGCCGATAAGCTAATGGTTCCTTCTTTGGGAGTAAATTTAACCGCATTAGACAAAAGATTGGTAATTACCTGCGCAAGGCGCTGATCGTCTCCAAATAAAGAACTGGGAATAAGATCGTGTATTCTTACCGAAAAATGCTGATTTTTTTCATCAATCCGGAAATTAATTACATTTACGACCTTTTGAATTGTCTTTTCAAAATTAAAGCTCCTGTACGATAATTCCAGTTTTTTTGCTTCAATTTTGGACATATCAAGAATGTCGTTAATTACACCTAACAGATGAACAGAAGCCTCTTCAATTTTATTTAGGCAGTATTCCTTACGTTCAATACTGTCAGATTCTTTTGCAACAGCAGTCATTCCGATTATCGCGTTCATTGGCGTGCGTATTTCGTGGCTCATGTTTGAAAGAAATTCTGATTTAGCGGCGCTTGCCCTCTCGGCATCTTCACGGGCGAGTTCGATTTCGGTTATATCATGGAAAATTACCATAGCGCCTTCGTTTCCGGCTTCGCTTGATGTCATTGGAATTAGGTGGATGACAAATTTTTGTTTTTCCTTGCTGCCTTCAATGCATGTGTCTGCCTGAATTGAAATGGATTGGTTGTCTTTTAGTATAATGGAAAGATTATTTTTAAGAATATCAATAAAACCATCATCGCAAAACCCTTTTAAAATATCTTCTATGTGACATCCGCTNTCCAAACCATTGCTTATATTGTTGAATCTAAGCAAATTGCCNGAACAGAAAACAACGTACCNGTTATTGTCAAAACAAATGATGATATCTCTGCTGTTGTCCAGCANCATCTGTAAATAATGTTCTCTTTCCTGTTGCGCTATGGTCTTGGCTGCAACCATGTTCGCCTTGGCATTTGCATAAATTTTTTCCTGCTCAATCGCCGTATGCAGCCTGCTTATATCCCTGTCTTTTTTACGAATTGTTTTTTCCAATTGAGAAATGCGTTCCAATAATTCTTCTGTTGGCAGGGTTGTCGTATTAACCATTTCCTTTTTCTAAAAAATACAGGCTATAAAGGTGTAATTATGAAATTGATTTCTTAAAACACCATTATTATCTTTTACCGGACAAATCTCTCCGCCGGAATAAGCTAAATGGAAGGGCATAATTGTCCCATTTTCCATTTTATTAACAACAATACTAATTTCATCGGTATGATTAGGAGTCAGCATTATATAACGGGTAATACAGGGAAGAAACATAACTCCGTTGCGTTTTCCTGATGCCATCACGCGGCTCATTGCTTCATTGGCTGTGGCAATAATGCCCCCAGAGGTGATTTCGCCAATGGCAAGAGANGCGCCCTTGGTCATTTCATTGCCGCAGAACAGGCTTCCGTCATCATTCACTGAGTATATGCCTGTGGCAACTGGNTCGGTATTTCCCTCATAGTACACCATTAAGGGCGTTACCACAGGAGAATCCTTCATAATAATTATGCCAAAACTTTCCAGGTATTCAAGCGGCGGCATTCCGTTAATTTCCTTAAGCACACATCCTTCGGAAGCGGTAATTATTCCGCGGTTTTTTCTGATGTTTTGCGGCGGCAGGGAAACAATAATAAATTCAGGTTCAACAGGGCCGTACAGCAATACCAGGGCAGCGGCGTTCATGTTAATTTCGCTGTTGCGAAAAATAGAAAAAGTGTCCCAATCTGCTTTTGGGTTCGAAGCCAGGCTGCCCCAAAACGGAATGCCGCCGCAAATTGCGTCAAAACTTTTATGCAGCAAAGCCCCTCCTACGTTATTAATAAATGGGAAAAAGCTAATAATCATCGACGGTTTTTCGTTTTGTTTATCAGTTGAAGCGGTGAATACTGCGTTCATTTTTTCGTTGTAATTACCGTCATCAAGCGTTTCGGACAAAACTGAATCGAATAAAACATCATCGCTGCTTAGTACAGTAAGCGAAAGCGAATACATACTTTGTCCGTACTTATTGGCGCTGGCCATTGTTGTCATTCCAATTACATCAAACGGCAGCTTATTGCACAATTCAGAAAGAAACTTTTCATTGACAAAATCAGGATGGCAAGAAATTAAACCAATGCTGTTTTTTTTCAGCAATTTTAGATCGATCTGCCCTAAAATTTCGGCAATGCCGTCTTCTATTTCATCAACTTCTTCCGTATAAGCAGTTGTCATACTAATCATTGCGAACCCCCTAAATTTATTTAAGATACTTTAAAAGAGTATACCATGAAAGTTAAATTTATGCTATATTATTATATGCGTTACTATAGTACCAGAAACAAAAATAATCCTGTAAGTTACTCTGCGGCTTCTCTTGCCGGGCTTGCCCCGGACGGAGGATTATTTGTGCCTGAAGAAATCCCCCGATACCCGGAAAAAACGGCAGCTTCCCTGGGAACAATGGATTACTGCGACATTGCTTTTGAAACGATAAAGCCTTATGTGCAAGGCGAAATACCTAACCCGGTGCTGGAAGACATTGTCCGGGAAGCATACAATTTTAACGCCCCCCTGATTGGCGTAGGCAAACGCTGCATACTTGAGCTTTTTCATGGGCCGACTGCCGCATTCAAGGATTTTGGCGCCCGCTTTATGGCGCGTTCCTTTGCCTACCTCCGCCGCGGCGAAAACAAGCCCCTGCGCATACTGGTCGCTACTTCCGGCGACACCGGGGGCGCTGTTGCCGACGGTTTTTTTGAAGTGCCGGGCATTGACGTAACGGTACTGTATCCAAAGGGCAGAATAACTCCCTTGCAGGAACGGCAAATTGCAGGGCTTGGCAAAAATATTTCCGCCATTGCCGTTGAGGGCAGTTTTGACGATTGCCAGCGCATGGTAAAAGCTGCCCTTGTCGATGAGGGCCTAAAAAAGAAAATGCCGCTTTCATCTGCGAATTCAATTAACATTAACCGGTTAATTCCGCAGGCAGTGTACTATGCCGCTGCTTCGGGCAAAGCGGTTATCGGCACGGTAGACCCAGACGGCGCTGCAACGCCGCGCCTTGCCGGCGCTGTTGTTCCGTTAATAACAAAAAGCAACGGCCTTCCGGTTATCCTCTGTGTGCCTTCCGGCAATTTTGGCAATTTAACTGCCGGCCTTTACGCAATGAAAATGGGGGCCCCTATCCGTCAGCTTATTGCTGCAACCAATATTAACAAAACTGTTCCCGATTTTTTAAAATCGGGCGAATACCGTACACGGCCTGCGCAAGTTACTATTTCCAATGCAATGGACATTGGCGCGCCAAGCAACTTTGAACGCATGATATCGCATTTTTCATGGGAAGAAATACGCAGGATACTGCTTGGAGTGTCTGTTTCCGATGAAGAAACCCGTCAAACCATTGTGCAGGTATATAATGAAAACAAATATTTTCTTGATCCGCACAGCGCCGTTGGATGGAAAGGGGTGGAAAAACTTATCGCGGATAACATAATTGCCAGCGATCAGCAGATAGGGATATTGTCCACCGCCCACCCTGCAAAATTTTCGGAAATTGTTGAGCCGCTTGTTGGCCCTGTGCCTGTGCCTCTGTCCCTTGAAACAGCAATGCAGCGGCCAATAAATTCACACACCATACCTGCGGATATTTCAGCTTTATTGGAGGTTTTAAAATGAAAAATTGTCCATGCGGATCGGGCAGCGCTTATTCAGAGTGCTGCGAGCCCTATATTTTGGGAGCAATGAAAGCTCCTACCGCAGAAGCGCTCATGCGCAGCCGTTATTCCGCTTATGTTGAACATGCGGTTGATTATATTATCAACACATGCGTTCAAAGAGGAAACAAAGACGACATTGATTATAAATCTACCCGCGACTGGAGCGAACAGTCAACCTGGCTGGGCTTAAAAATAATTTCAGTTGAAAAAGGCGGCCCCGATGACAGCGAAGGCACTGTGGAATTTGAAGCCACTTATGAACAGAAGGGCCTGAAAGACACGCATCACGAAAAGGCGCAATTTAAAAAACAAAGCCTTGATGCGGAAAATGCCGCCGAGTGGTTATACGATGAAGGGAAGGTCTTTCCTAAAACCGTCGTCCGTTCAGAGCCAAAAATTGGGCGCAACGATCCTTGCCCCTGCGGCAGCGGGAAAAAATACAAACACTGTTGCTTAAATAAATGAGCATCCTTTTTTCTCCGGCGTTATATCGGGTAGAAAAAATGTATTAATGTCATATTTTTCTGTTTACAGTAAATTTGCAAGAGCCTGATTGCAGGGAGGGGTTACACCAACTACAGTCCCACATTAGTCAACAACACATGAGCAAGGATGGTTAATCCGGGGAATTTGCATACGGTAACCTGGGTGGAAAACGGGGTGCCGCAATATTTCTGTCAATATGAGTACGTAAGCCCCTATGAAATCGGCTGGTTTCAGTATGTTCCTTTTCACTGAGAAAGGGAGACTGTATTTGAGTTAGCGTCTGTTGCCCCAGGTATTTATCCGGGCGTGGAAACCTTGGTTTGTGCGTCCGGGTTTTAGGGAATATAACCTAAAGTATTGAAAGAATTTTACGAAAAAAGTTGAATTTATTTCAATAAAGCGGTATATTGTAGAGTATAAGAAAAATTTAGGAGGATTTTATGAAAAAGAAATTTATTTTAGGAC
The DNA here is from genome assembly GCA_009776715.1 of Treponema sp. The sequence goes on from WRNF01000093.1 coordinate 5,828, forward strand.
TGGCTATCCTGCCCTTGATAGGATTAGTATTAATGACTTGTGCCGTTACTGATGATGTATTCAGATGGAAGTTAACGTTGCCATTGGATAAAACCGAGGCAAGGGTCGGGGACACGGTTACGGCAACTGTTGTTTACAAAAATACAAATTATGATGATATGGATGTAGGATTGTCAGATTGGATTGTGGAGGAAGGCGGAAAGCGCAAAGAAGATATGTTGCGAGTAATTTTTACAACTGAGAAAGATGATGATATTTGGAAGGGCATACCGTTTGCCTACAGTAAAGCAATACGATTTAAAATTAAAAAAAACGAAGAGATTAAGAAAACATTTTCGCATACTATAACAGCGGAAGAAGATTTATACGTATATGCAGCAGCTATTTATCATTGGGAAGGCAGGAGACTGATTCTTAGAAATAATACAACGAGTTTTCCCAACCATGAAAAAATAACAATACAGAAGGAACAGTAAAATGAAAAACAAACTATTTTTAACAGCGCTATGCGCTATCGGGCTGAGCCTGATTTTGGCTTGCAGCATGGATGGCGATGCCACAACAGCGCCTGCAGCAAGAGAATTGGATGCCGGCATTAGTGAACCACAGGATACCGGCATTGATGAAAGCGATGATTTCAGCGAACAGTTTTATTTAAACCAGGATAGGAGTTTTAGTCTGCTGGATGAAGCAATGAGTCCTTTTAGAACTGAATTTGATGAAACAAGAAGTGAAGAAAACCAGCTATTTTGTGAAAGTTTTGCGGGCGTATGGATAGACGGAAACGGCAATTTAAACATAGGCATAGTTCAAGGCGAAATTTCAAGAGAAGCTGAAATTTCAATGAACAGGTTCAGGGAGCAAGTTACTTATAGATACGATGAATTTAGCTACAATTTTTTGGCAAGCATGCAGGAAGCGGTTTCGGAAGTTATGGAAGGCTTTGAAATCCATGGGATAGGAGTTTGTTGGTTGAGTTTAGCCTCTATTGCGCCAAGTATTTGCACGGCTGTGTAAAGCCGGTTTATGCGGCTGGGTTTTAGGGAATAAAATCGAAATTAAAAAATTTCTTGCAAAAAACATTGATTTATTTTAATAATGCAGTATATTTACAGCAAGAGGAAAATTTAGGAGGCTTTTATGAAAAAACTTTTTCTTATTAGGGCATTAACTGTCTTCATACCTTTTTCGCTGTGCGCGTTTACAGGCTGCGAAACAACAAAGGGTGAAGAAATAATGCCATACCATGCAAGAATAGGTCTCGGCGGCGATATTATGTTCAAGGAAGATTTTTTGAAGGCAAACAGGCTTTATGGTGAAATTTACAAGAATGAAAATTGGGACCCGGAGGATG
>WRNF01000094.1 GCA_009776715.1 Treponema sp.
TGATGCAATCCGGGATTATTTAAATCAGTTAAGAGAGGCTGTAAAAAAATGACTGTTTATATTTCCGGCCCTATTTCCGGCATAAAAGACAGAAACAAAAAGTCTTTTTCAAAAGCGGAAAGGGAATTAAAAGCAGAGTTTAAAAAAGCTGAAATTGAAAAATTTAAAATTATAAACCCGGTTAAAATTGGTTTTAAGTTGGATGAAAAATTTAAGAAAAATAACAAGGAGCCAGCATGGGAAGATTATATGCGTGTTTGCATTAAAGAACTTTCCATGTCAGATTTAGTTTTCTTTTTGCCGGGCTGGGGAAACAGCGAAGGCGCGGTAATGGAAAAATACATAGCTGCCCGGTTAAAAATTCCGTGCTGTATGAACATTTTGGAATTTTTACACAGAGCAATTCAAGAGGTTAAACAATGAAATTACAGGAATTTGTTGTAAAGCACTACGGAAAAAAAGTTGACTTTGACGGCGCATTCGGCGCGCAATGCGTTGATTTAGCGCGGCAGTATTTTAAGGATGTTTGGGGTTTTACAAAACAGCCGGAAGGAGTGGAGGGTGCAAAAGATTTTTTTTATAACCATGATAACAGGCCGGTACAAAAAGAACTTTGCATTTGCATACCGTTTGCAAATGACGCAAAACCGCCGGAAGGTTCGGTTTGTGTTTACAAAGAATCGGCAACAAACAAATACGGGCATATTGGCATTTGTTTAAATGCAGACGATACCGGAGTTGATCTTTTTGAGCAGGACGGTTTCAAGCAGGACGGCGCAAAAATCACAAGATGGGATTATAGCCGCTTGGTTGGCTGGCTGGAAAAAAGAAATAATTTTTAAAAAGTTAGTAGCTTGAAATTTTAGAAGGAGTAAAATAAAAGGCATGATCAAAGTAAAAATTGATGATGTAATAAGCTCTTATTGCGGCATTTCAGAAAGGGAAATTTCCGAGCAATTGAAAGCCGCGACACCGGGGGAAGAAATAGAAATTACTATTAATTCCCCAGGTGGAGAAGTTTATGAAGGCATCAGTATATTTAATTTAATTCGCGAATATGCTAAATCACATAATATCATTGTGAGAATTAACGGGCTTGCCGCTTCTATGGCAAGTTATATAGCCGTTGCCGCCCGTACAATAAATAAAAATGCTAAAATCATTGTTTTGGAAAATTCAATTTTTTTAATACACAATCCGTGGACATTTTCAATAGGCGATTACAGGGAAATGAAAAAAACAGCAGAATATCTTGAAAAATTAGCTGCAATGTCAGGTTCTACTTATGCGTTTGTTTCCGGCAAGACCGAAAAGGAAACCCGTGATTTAATGGACATCGAAACCTACTACGTAGGAAATGAAATTATTGAAAACGGTTTTGCAAACGAATTTGAACAGATTAACAAACACGATGAAAATCAAGCTTTTGAACTGGACCGCAATGCGTTAGTTATTAACGCAAAATTGCAAATAGAAAAGACCGCCGAAAAGTTACGCGCAAATGCAAAAAACGATCTTGAAAAAGCGGTCGCATTAATTTCTGAAACTTTTATATCGCCGGAGGCTCCTGGCGGATGGAATAAAAGTATTGAACCTGCCCCTGCTGCTGTCAACGGGGGCAGCGTTCATTTAAAAGCAAATCCAATGGAAGGAGAAAACATGGATAAGGAAAAACTTAAAAAAGAACACCCGGAACTTTACGCCGCCGTTTTTGAGGAAGGAAAAGAGGCCGGTACAAAAGAAGAACGGGAGCGGGTTGAGGCGCATTTAAAGTTAGGCGAAGATTCCGGCTCAATGAAAGTTGCCGCACAATTTATCCGCGAAGGTAAATCAGTTATGGAAAACAAGGTTCAGGCCGAGTATCTTTCAGCAAGAATGAATAACAGCGCGGTAGTTGCGCGTAACAAAGACAATCCGCCGGATGTTGACACAAGCGGTAATAATGGTGCTGCCGATGATGCCGCGATGGAGGCCGCCTGGAATGCAGGTTTATCCGGCAAAGATTACAAGGGGGGTAGATAAATGAGCAGAGGCGGAATGAAATCACAAACCGTTGACAATTCGGTTGTAGCGTTAGGCGATAACGAATTTGAAACCGGAAGCATTGCCGTTCCCGGCGGTTCAATAATTAATAAAGGCGTTGTTTTAAAAAGGGAAGGAAATAAATTCGCTCCCTTAACAGACTCAGAAGAAGAAATTCCGGTTGCTGTCAATCCTTTTGACATACCAAACACGGCTTCTTCCGCTGCCGATCTTTCGATCCGTGCAATCATAAGCGGTCCGGTACGCGCCAGCCTGTTGTCAATTAATGGTGAGCCTTTAACAAATGAAGAGTTTGATATGTTGCGTGATCATGCAACTATTATTCCAGTCAAGGATCATGATATTTCCCGCACTGGTTAATTGGGTAGTTTTCAAAAATTATTCATGGAGTTTAACATTAGCTGCGCTAATGTTTCGATTTAAGATGGCGGCAATATGCAGCCAAAATAGGAGTTAATAGTATGATAAACATTCTTACTAAAGTAATAGCCCTTTTTCACAACCAGCCTGACATTACGAAAATGGGCTTTCTTTCTTCGTTTTTCCACGTAGGGCAGGATTCTTTTACGGACGCGGAATATGCCGATCTTGATGAAATTTATGAAGGGGAAGATATAGCCCCAGCCGTAACTGATTTAAGCACCGGTGCGGTGTTACTTGTTGATGATAAATTCAACAATAAACAAATACCATTTCCGGTTTATGCAATGAAAAGCCCGGCGCAAATAGCCGCTCTTATGAACAGACAGCCAGGCGAATCTGCATACGTTACGCAAAAAGTAACCTGGCTGGCCAGGCTGGCAAATATTCTTGTCAGAAAACTGGGAAGAATGACAAACATGATACGCCGTTCGATGGAACAGCAAGCAGCACAGGTGCTGCAAACCGGGGACATTGTTTTAACAGACGAAAAAGGTAACCAGGCTTTTAAGTTAGGTTTAGAGCCGTCAATGAGCCATTTCCCAACAGTTTTAATTCCCTGGAGCGATGAAGATGCCGATCCAATGGGAGACATTGATTTGTTAGCTGACACTATCAGAAATGAAGGGCTTGTTGATGTTGAAAATCTTATTTTTGGAAATAAAGCATGGATTAATTTTATTAAAAATGAATGGGTACAGGAAAATTTGAAAAAAGAAGGGCTTGCAACCGGTGAACTTTCACCGCAAATACGCGACAAAGGCGGGAAGTACATGGGGTATGTCGATTACGCTGCAAACCGTTATTATTTTTGGACATATAATGCACGTTACAATTTATTTAAGGAAAAAGAAAAAATTAAATACATTGACGATGACAATGTTATTTTTCTTCCTAACCCTGAAAGCATTGATTTTCGGCGAATTTTCGGCGGAATTCCCACTGTTACAATGAACGATACATTTGAACAGCTTTTCGGCGCTGACAAGGTGCAGATCGGCAATGAATATGACATTAGGCCGCGAGTGTGGTGGAGTGATGACAATGAAGCGTACATTGTCGAGGTTAAATCGCGTCCTCTTATGCTTCCAGTCAGCGTTAAGCGTTACGGCTGCTTAAAAACAAATATTGCAGCCTAACAAGTCAAATAAATTATAAGGGGTTTATAATGGCAAACAAGAAACAACGGTATGTTGTCAACAAGGGTGTTTCCTTTATAGGAAACGGAAAACACTATAAAGAAAATGACGAAATTGACGAATCGGCATTCGGCAAAAAGGAACATTTTAATAAATTTGTTTCCGATGGAAAAATAATTCCTGTGCCGCCTGGAAAAGAAAACAGCACAGTTGGTGTTGAAAGTACCAGCCTTGAGGATCTGCAAAGCATCGAAAAACTTACTGGGAAAGAAAACAGCACAGTTAGTGTTGAAAGTGTTGAAAGTGTTAAAACAAGCGGCAATACCAGCATTACGGATCGGCAAAGCATCGAAAAACTTATATTGGAAAAAGGTCTTTTAAATAAAGACAAAATTAAAAAGTATTCAGATGAAAATCTTTTGAGATTTGCGGTTGAAAACGGCGTTGTTGAAAAATGAATTTAAGGGATCGCGCCGCCAGGGACGCTAAAGACATATTAGATGATTTGGGCGGCGCGGGAACAGAATTTGTTTTAACTGAAAAAAATGCTGAATACAGGCTTAAAGGCAGTTACGGCGATATTGGTTATCTGCTGAACATGGCAACAGGGGAGGCGGTTGAAGGCCGCACTATAGAAGCGGCTTTCAGCCTTTTATCCCTTGCAGAAAAAACAAACAGGGAACCGCAAAGGGGCTGGGGTTTCCGGTGTAAAGATTTGGTATCCGGGAAAGAAATAAAACTTTTTGTGGTAAAGTACGAACCGGATAAAACAATGGGAATAGGAAGAATTAAACTGGCGGTGAATTTAGATGAACAGTCAAATTAATGAACTTTTAAACAAACAGGATAACGCGGAAATAATCCGGGATCGGATAGCCGCAATATTAAAACTGGAATTATCAAATCAAAAAAAAATAGCGGATGAAAATAAAAATATTAAAGACAAAAAAGATTTTAACATAAACGTTTACCTTGAAAATTCCCGGCCCTGGGATTTAATTTCAAACAGCGAAAATAAAAACCCCTTCCCGCTTATCAATGTTTGTTTACAGGAAACAACCGAAGCTCAAAAACCTGGCGGCAGCAGTAAAACAAAATACACAGGGCTTTATTTAATTGACTGTTACGGCTGCGGGAATACGCAGCCAAAAGATGCGGAAGAATACATAGCGGACGATTCACTTTCAACAATCAGGGCATGGCAAACGGCGCGTGTTGTTCGCAGTATTTTAATGTCCGGCTTTTATGCTTATTTAGGCATGCGGGGAACCGTAATGAAACGTCGCATATCAAAAATTACGGCAATTATTCCAACTGGGCTTGATGGCTCTGCTGTTTCTGTAACGGCTTGTAGAATAAATCTTGAAGTTGACTTTTATGAAAACTCGATGGAAGCTGCCGGGGNTGATTTGGAAGAATTGGCTTTTAGATCGAATAACGAGGGGGAAGTATCCCTAATTAACATACAAGAAAAATATAAAGAAGAGGAGTAAATTATGGTATCACCATCGACAATTACCCGTGTAACCGGTGTAGAAGCAAGCTACAGAAACTTTAATCAGGGCAAGGCCGCGATGTTAAACCAGCGGCTTTCAATTATCGGTCTTGGAAACGATGACGCAGTATTTGATCTTGAAAAAAAAGAATATTTTTCCGCCCTTAAAGTTGCGGAGACTTACGGCTGGGGATCGCCGCTGCACCTTGCGGCAGAGCAGTTACTGCCTGCAATAGGCAAGGTTGCGGAATTCCCTGTTACAATCATTCCGCTTGCAAAAGAAAATGAGGCGGTAGCGGCAGCCGGTTCTATAGCGGCAACCGGAACCGCATTAGCAAACGGTTCCGGGATTGTATATATTGGAGGCGTTGCCGCTGAATTCCCTGTGTTAAAAGACAAAACAGCGGCGGAAGTGTTAGACGGTATAAAAACCGCCATTAACGGAGTTTTAAGCATGCCGGTTAAAGCCGGCAATGTCAGTAGCGGCTCATTACCGTTGACGGCAAAGTGGTCTGGGGAAATTGGGAATGCAATAAAAGTTGAAATAGAATCAGTTGCTCCAGGCATTGTTTTTGTTGCTACAAACCTTAGCGGCGGCGCGCTTGACCCTGATATTGCCCCCGCTCTGAAAAAAATCGGCATTGCATGGGAAACCTTTATTTTAAATACTTTTTCCTACAAAGACACTTCCCGCCTTGACAAATATCAATCATATGCAGAAGGCCGCTGGGGCGCATTGGAGAAAAAACCCTGCATTGTCATTCACGGCTGCACGGACGATTTTGAAACAAGAACGGCAATTACCGGCCCCCGCGAGAACGATTACGCAAACGCGCTTATTGTTTCCGTTAAAAGCCGCGAACTGCCCTTTGTGGTTGCCGCTAAGGGGCTTATAAGCGATGTTGTAACAACCGCGAACAATAACCCCGCGCAAAACTACAAAGGCCGTTTAACAGGCCTGCATTGCGGAGCGGATGATGAACAGGAAGAAACCGCTGCGCTTAACGCTTCTATCATGGCGGGATCGTCAAACAATATTAAAACCGGAAGCGTTGCAGAGTTAAATGACATTGTAACATTCTATCACCCGGCAAGCGAGGGAAAATATCCTTCAAAACGCTATGTGGTTGATTTAGTTAAACTGATGAATGTAGTGTATAATGTCCGCTTAATCATGGAGCAGGATTCCATGAAAGGCGCGCCGCTTGTGCCGGATATGCAGGCGGTAACAAACCCGGCTGCAATACAGCCCAGTGCGGTTAAAACAATGTTTTATAACCTTTCCGATTCGCTTGCGCGCGCGGCAATAATCAGTGAACCAGAATTCACAAAAAAGAACATGACGGTAAAAATTGACAGCGAGAACCCCAAACGGTTGAACGTTACATTTCCTGTCAAACTTTCAGGCAATGTTGAAGTGTCCAGCACGGATATTTATTTTGGATTTTATTTAGGAGAGTAAACCATGAAAAGTGTAGAGTTTAGATTTAACCTTGATGATAAGGTAATCGCAAAAACCGCTGGATTTTCCGGGATTGTTTCAATGTGCGCAATACAAGGCGATCCTGAAACACCGGAAATTGTTTATTACGTTAAAGGCGCAACCGGAAGTGATTGGTACGCCGAAAGATTGTTACAGGAGGCTGAATAATGGTTGGAGGGCCTTTTTCTTCACACACACTGGCAGGGCGACGTTTCACTTGCGATGCGGAAGACACCGCACAATTGCAGTTGCAAGGAAGGATCAACGAGGGCAAAGCAAACGGGGACGGATCAATCCGTTACACGCAGCAAAGGGTTGTAGGCGTTCTTGAAGGGACGAATTTAACTTTTGACCCTGTAAACGGCGATGACGATTTTCTTATGGAATTAAAAGAAACCGGAAAGCCTTTTGACTATTCAGGCACGGCAAACGACGGCACGGTATGGGCCGGTTCGGTTCAAATAACAGGTGAATTAAAATTTGACTACAAAGAAGGAACCGTTCCCGTTACATTGACCGGCACATTCCAAAAGCAGGGATAATTTTTTGGCTGGCGGTTCTTGTGGAAGAACCGCCGTTTATAACAATAAT
>WRNF01000095.1 GCA_009776715.1 Treponema sp.
ATTAAGCGAATGTATCCAGCGGGGAGTTAAAACGGTTTCAAACGGAATCGGCCTTGCTGCAAAAAAGAAATAAAAAGTAAAAAGAACAATTCCTGCCGCTAGCCAGATTTTCTTATTAATTCTCAAAACGCCAATTCTCCAGACATTGATATAATGCAAAAATAGCATTTTTTTGCAATTATTGCAATGGGAGGAAATTGTTAATGTTAACAGATGATTGTTGCAGATAAATTATCTTGCGGAATATTGACATTTAGTGCGGTTTTAAGCAATTATTTACATTATGGAACAAGATGAAATAATAACTATCGAAGAAGTTGCGAAATATTTGCGGGTATCTGAAAGGACAGTGTATGATTGGGCTCAAAAAGGNGAAATTCCTTCGGGCAAAATTGGCACTATTTGGCGTTTTAAAAAAAGCGAAATAATTCAATGGGTTAACGAAAGACTNTCTTCCGGAAATATATCGAAACGGAAAAATCCAGTGCAGTATAACAAACTGATTTTTCCTGAACAAATTTTATTCCTGAACTGCTCCAATAAACGTGAGGCGCTTATAGCCCTAGCGGAAAATTTGGCATTATCCCCTCTAGTAAAAAGCAAGAAAGAACTAATCGAAGAAATTCTTAGACGGGAAGAATTAATGAGCACAGCTATCGGCAAAGGCATTGCGGTGCCTCATGTACGCCTCCAGTCAATTACCGGCCTGGCCGTCTCTGTCGGGATAAGCCAAAGTGACATCACTGATTTTAATCCATTAGACGATATGCCCGTCCGTCTGCTTATTATGATTGCCGCATCCTTTAATCAGCACAGCCATTATCTGCAGGCATTATCGTTTTTTAGCAACCGGCTTAAAGAGAACGCTTTACGGCAGAGCCTTCTTGATGCAAAAACCGCTGAAGAAGCATACGGTATCCTCATTGGAGAAAACCCGTTATGACAGCGGGAATAATAGGCGCAACCGGTTATGCCGGGTCTGAATTGGCAAGGCTGCTTGCATCACACCCAAAAATTGACAATATGCTGCTTTCTTCCGTCAGTTTTGAAGGCGGACAATTCGATGAAGTATATTCGAATTTTTTTAAAAGAATTTCTTTGCCCCTGCTGCCTGCAGACGAAGTTATGCAAAAATCAGATATTGTGTTTACTGCTTTGCCGCACGGTGTTGGCGAAAATTATGCAAAAGCCTGCATAGAAAAAAAAATCCCCTGCGTTGACCTGTCGGCAGATTTCCGTTTTGACGATGATGAAGCAACTTATGCCGCCTGGTACGGCAAGCCCTACCAGTACCCTGAACTAAGAAATTATTCCGTGTACGGATTGCCTGAACTGAACAGAAACCGCATTCGGCAATTAGCCGCATCCGGCAGGGTAATAATAGGAAATCCTGGCTGTTACCCCACCGGAGCGTCATTGGGAGCATTTCCGGCACTGGCAAAAGGGCTTTTTGACAGCCAGCGCACAATTATTGTTAATTCGGTTTCAGGAATTTCAGGCGGCGGGCGGCAGCCTGCGCGTTCCTTTCATTACCCTGAATGCGCCGATTCGGTTGCGCCCTATAAAATCGGCTCGCATCGGCACAGCCCGGAAATTGAACGCAATTTTTCCAAACTTGCGTCGCAAGGAAACTGCCAGGCGATTAATCGCCGGGAGCCTTCGGTAATTTTTACCCCTCACCTTGCCCCCATAAACCGGGGCATTCTAAGCACAATATACATTCCCCTTGCCGCCGAATGGCAGGCACAAGACAAAGAAAAAAATGAAGATTTGCTTAAGAAAATGCATGCTGTTTACGCTGATTTTTTCTGCAACGAGCCTTTTGTCCGGGTGCTTCCCTTAGGCGTTACCTCGGCCACAAACAAGGTGCGGCAGTCTAATTACTGCGATATTTCGCTGCATTTGGACATTCACGGCAGCACGCTTATTATTGCCAGTGCCATTGACAACATGGTAAAAGGCGCCGCAGGACAGGCAATTCAAAACATGAACCTGCTGTTTAATTTTAAGGAAACTGACGGTTTGCTTATGCTGCCTGCGGTTTTTTAGCAAAAAATATCAGTGAAGAAAACAGATTTTAAAAAAATGCAGTTTTTTCAAAATTCAATATTGACAATAATTCGATTTTTGTAAATAATAATAAATTAGGGTACAAAAGTGCAATTAGTAATATTTGCAGTTCCCATATATACTTTTACTGGAGTGTTTATGAAAGAAAAACGAGTAAAGAAATGGTGGCTTATAAGGCTTGCATTGACAATTGTCGGCAAAAAAATGATTAAAGAAATGACAAAAGCTTCCAAAGACGGAAAAAAAGCCAGCGCGGATGTGTTAAGGCGAATTCTCAGCGCTGCCAAGGACACGGTGTACGGAAAAGAACATCATTTTGAAGAAATTCTGGCGGCGCAAACAGCGGAAGAGCTTTTTAGCTTATACCAAAAATTTGTGCCAATCAACGAATACGAAGATCTGGTTGCGTATATTGAACGCCATAAAAACGGCGAGCCGGATATTTTAGTCCCCGGCAAACCCAAGTTTTATGCTACCACCAGCGGCACCACCAANGAACCCAAGTGGATTCCGGTTACCGAGCAGTACTATCAGGAAGTGTATAAAAAAATGAATCAGGGCTGGTTTTACAGCATGATCATGAATAAGCCCAAAGTGTTTTACGGCCCATGTATTTCCATTGTAGGCAAGGCTATTGAAGGAGAGGCTCCTGACGGTACGGTATACGGCTCCATTTCCGGGGTTATGCAGCGGGACATTCCTGATTTTATGAAAACAGTGTATGCCGCTCCGCTGAGCATTTCGCACATTAGCGACTACAAGGCCCGTTATTATGCAAATATGCGCATGGGCATTGAACGGGATGTATCCTTGATTATTACTGCAAACCCAAGCACCCTTGTTGAATTGATGACCAATGCCAATGAATTTTTTGATGACTACTGTAATGACATCGAGCATGGTACAGTAAGCACAAAATTCTCAATACCGGATGAAATCCGCAGAGACATGGTTGATTATACGAAACCTAACCCGGNCCGTGCGGCAGAACTTCGAAAATTAAAAGAACGNTACGGAACAGTGCTGCCCAAACATTACTGGCCAAACATGCAAATGGTAAATGTATGGTTTTGCGGCAACACCAGAATTTATTATGAAAAAGTCCGCGATTATTTTCCGTCTGATTGCGTATTCCATGAATTCAGCTATGTCTCCACCGAATGTAAAGCAGGCCTGGTGCTCAAAAGCAACGAAGAGGACACTACCGTCTTTGCGCACAAAAGTTATTTTGAATTTATTCATGAGTCTGACATTGAAAACCCCAATCCAAAAATTTTGCAGGTTCACGAATTAAAAGAAGGCCAGCGCTACGCAATGCTTGCTACCACTTGTTCGGGGNTATACCGCTACAACATGAATGATCTTCTGGAAGTTACCAGTTATCATAATGAATTCCCAAAGATNAGGTTTATACAGAAAGTTAACGGAACCATAAGCCTAACCGGGGAAAAACTNCATGAACGGCAGTTTATNGAAGCNGTTCACGAAGTTGAAAAGAAAACAGGAAAAATTGCGCCTTTCTTTGTTGGGTTTGCCGATCCGCAAAAATCAAACTACAAGTTTTATTTTGAATTTAAAGATCAAAATGTCTCCATTACCGAAGCGGAGGAATTTACTGCCCAGCTTGACTCCTGCCTGCAGGAATACAACCCTGAGTACAGGGAAAAACGCCTGTCTAACAGGGTAAAAGCGCCTGAAACTGCCCTTTTAGGGCCTGAGTCATTTGAACGCTTTAAAACAGTGTGCATTGACCGGGGTTACCGTGACGGTCAATTTAAACTTAACCTGCTTATGCAGGATGAAAAACGCCATGCCATGTTTAAAGAACTGGTAAAATAGTTTTAAATCATACCCCTGCAATTCATTATTTACTGCATTGCAGGGTTGTTTTTTTTTAAATTATGATATAAACTGTACTTAATATGCTGTTTAAAGAGTTAATCAAGTGAATAAAATTCCTTCTGAAATTAATCTTGTTAATATTAGCGCAATTGTCGGCAGACAAGATTCTGTCAATGGTAATTATTCAGAACAAAACTTACCGAATTCAGGGTTATGTTCTTTAAAAATACTTCGCAACATTAAAGCCCTTATTTTTGATTTTGACGGCACGCTTTTTGATAATACAAAAATTGCTTTCAATTTAATTTCATTGTTTCCGCCGGATATTTTAAGAATATGGAAAGAACGCAAGACACGCAAACATTTTGCCGGCTGCCATTTTTCTTCATCCGAAGAATATTACCGCATGTTTTTTGCTGTTCTGGCAAAATCCTGCTACCGTTCGCCTGCGAAAATTGAAAAATGGTACTTTAACCGGTATATGCCGCGCATGATTCGTGTGTTAAAAAAACATTATACATTAAGGCCGGGCGTAAAAGAACTGTTTGCCCTTTTTGACTCTACCTCTAAAATTCATGTTGCTGTATATTCCGATTACCCCAGGTTGAAAGAACGGCTGAAAGTGCTTGGTTTGAATGTCAGTCCAAAAATTAAGCTGTACGGTCCGGAATCTTTTGGCGCGCAAAAACCGGCGCCTGAACCTTTCCTAAGCATTGCCTCTGACTTAGGATCCCTGCCGGAGGAAACGCTGGTGATTGGGGACAGAGAAGAGACGGACGGGCTTGGCGCATTTAGGGCCGGCATGCGGTTCTTTTGCCTGGAAACAGGCCGCAGGCGTCATTTTCAGCTTGATCCTAACCGCCGCCTTGAAAAAGAAACGCCGCACGGCCCTTCGCTGGTAATGTACGCGGGCATATGGGAAGACCTGTATAAATTACTTATTAAGCAATTTGGCTAATATATTAATTGCGGATCAAAGTGCCTATGCCTTCGTCGGTAAATAATTCCAATAGCAGGGAATGAGGCAGGCGCCCGTCAATGATGCAGGCTTTTTTTACTCCGTTGTCAAGGGCAAAAATACAGCAGTCCGTTTTTGGAATCATCCCCTTGCTTATGATGCCTTCTTTTTTTAAGGCATGCAATTCAGCGCGCGTAAGCTCTTTTATAAGGGAATTTTCGTCATTTACATTTCTCAGAATGCCGCTGGTATCGGTTATAAGAAACAGTTTTTCCGCTGACAAGGCTCCGGCCAATTGCGCAGCAACGGCATCTGCATTAACATTGAGCGGCTCTTTCTCTTTTTCGCTGATATTGCAGGCAACGGAGGAAACCACCGGAATTAAGCCCGCTTCCAGCACTGTATGCAAAATAGAAATATCAAGTTCTTCAATTTCACCGACAAAACCGAAATCTTCAGATAATATTTTACGCGCCTTAAACATTGCGCCGTCTAAACCGCATAACCCAATGGCCTTTCCTCCTGTCCGTTGAATTAAACTGACTATATCTTTGTTTACTTTTCCGCAAAGAACCATTTGCACAATTTCCATTGTCTCGCGATCGGTATAACGCAGCCCATTAATAAAACGGCTTTGCTGTCCGGTTTTCTGTAGCATAAGGTCAATTTCAGGCCCGCCGCCGTGAACCAGAACTGTCCGAATGCCGACGTAGGACATCAGAATCACATCCTGAATTACCGCGGCTTTAAGCTCTTCGTTAACCATGGCATTTCCGCCGTATTTTACCACCATTGTTTTGTTTTGAAACTGCTGAATATAGGGCAGAGCTTGAATCAGTATCTGTGCCCGGTCTTTGACATTTATTTCGTTTAACATCATTTTCGCTTATGAACGGTAATCGCCGTTAATTTTCACATAATCATAGCTAAGATCGCAGCCCCACACCGTTGCTTTCCCGCCTGACAGAGACCCGGCATCAATCAAAATTTCAATTTCATTTTCACTAAGTATTTTTTTTGCCGCATCTTCTGAAAAAGGAAGCGGCATGCCCTTTGAACATACCGCAATTTCTCCGGTAGAACTCCTGAATGACACTGCGGCAAGTTCCGGATTAAACTCTGCTCCCGAATAACCCATCGCACAGAGGATGCGCCCCCAGTTGGCATCAGCGCCAAAACAGGCTGTTTTTACCAGGCTGGACGAGGCAACGGCCTTTGCCAGTTTTTCGGCGGTTTTTTCATCTTCGGCGCTTGACACTGTTACCGTTACAAGTTTGCTTGCGCCTTCCCCGTCCTTTGCCATGCCGCGGGCCAATGCTACGCAGGCTTCCGTAAGCGCATTGGCAAAAATTTCGTATTCGGCGCTTCTTTGAATAGGGGCGTTATTCGCTTCACCGTTTGCCATAATAAGCGCCATGTCGTTGGTGGAAGTGTCCCCGTCAACCGTTACACGGTGAAATGAACGGCGTACCGCCCGCTGTAGTCCCGCTTCCAGCAATTCCCGGGAAATTGCCGCATCGGTGGTTAAAAAACACAGCATGGTAGCCATATTGGGGTGTATCATTCCCGACCCCTTTACCATGCCTCCAATGCGCACCGGCATGCCGCCAATGTCAATTTCTATTGATATTTCTTTTTTTGCGGTATCAGTGGTCATAATTGCCTCAATGGCTGCTGCGTGCCCGCTTTCATCACCTTGCAGGCTGTTTGCTAAAGCGCTTATGCTGTTTTCAATGGCGGCTATCGGCAGCGGTACGCCAATGACGCCGGTTGATGCCACTGCCACATGGCTCACAGACAAGGCAAATTCATCGGCTGTAAGCTCGGCCATTTTCTTTGCCGCGGCAAGGCCGGCTTCGCCCGTGCAGGCATTGGCATTTCCGGAATTGGCTATCACCGCATGGAGTTTCCCCCCGGCAATGTGCTGGCGGCTAATCAGTATTGGCGCGGCCTGTACACGGTTTGTGGTAAACATCGCCGCTGCATTGCAGCATTTTTCCGAATAAATAAGGGCAAGATCGCGTTTTGCCGATTTTGCTTTTATGCCGCACCATATTCCGCCTGCCTTGAATCCTTTGGGAGCGCATACTCCGCCGGAAATAATTTTCATTTTTTCTCCTTGTTTTATATTAAAACAGGAAGAGAGAAAAAGTCAAGAGTAAAGAAGAACTGCTCAGTACACGCTAACTGCTTACCTATAACTTCATTTGGCCTCTCGCTAAGGCATATATGCAATAGCCACGGATTTTCACGGTAGTACAAGCCGCTTTAGCGGCGACGTATAATAATTTTCCTTACA
>WRNF01000096.1 GCA_009776715.1 Treponema sp.
TTATTATGTTAAAGAAAAAGATACAGGATTATTAAAAATAAATGTTATTAGAAAAGGTACATTTGAAATTGAAAATAATATTCTAAAAATAGATTTTTCTGAAAGTCAACATGATGTTTACAATACATTGGGTGAATGGTTGATAGAAAATTTAACGATTAGAATTGAAGTAGAAATAATTGAAAAAACAAAATTATTTGTGAAACAAACTTTTGGAAAAAATATTTTTAAAAAAAATACTGAAAATATAAAATTAGAATTTAAAGCTAATATTTTAGAAACACTGATTTAGAAATAATTAAGTACGCCGCTACTTCGTATAACAGGTCTGTTTATGCTACGCCGCCCATACGGCGGCTCGGGCTACGAAAAACCGCAGTCGGGCTGCGCCCTTTGTGCGGTTTTGTCTCTGCTACAGTTTGGGCAGGGGTCAATGCTACGCAATGCCCTATTACCTGCCCCAAACGTCGTCAATCTAGAACGTTAAATGACAGACACAAATTATTGCTAAAAAATGTATAAAATGATCTAAATCGTATATTTTGTATTTTCTAAAAAAGTACAAAATCACTAAGAAGCACTTGACAATAACCCCAAAAAACAATAAAATACGTTAGAGGATGTGAAAATGCAGGATAATATATCGGATATAAGGCAAAATTTAGACGAAATATCCCAAATTATTGCCCAAACTGTTCCTGTAGAATCAATCTATCTATTTGGTTCTTATGCATATGGTATACCAAGCAATGATTCCGATCTGGATTTATATGTTGTTTTTAAAGATGAAATGCAAATGCGGGAATTAGATGCAATTACCGCCATTGATATTGCAATTAAACCTGTTAAAAAAAGACCTATGGACATCTTAGGGTTAAAGCAAAACCGTTTCCACGACAGGAAATCATATGCAACACTGGAAAACAAAATAGCCAAAGAAGGTATTAAGCTTTATGGGTAAAGAAAAAATACTTGAAGAATGGCTTGATAAAGGTAATAATGAATATAAGTCGGCAGAGTATCTTTCTACCATGCGTCTCACCCAACGCCAGATGAAGTAATCTGTTATCTTTGTCAACAGTCAGCAGAAAAATATTTAAAAGCATTCATTTTTTCACAAGACATTATACCGGATAAAACCCATGACTTGGAATATCTTTTAGGAATATGTCAAGGATATAATGCGGAATTCTCAATATTATCAACTATGACAGATATATTGAAAAGATATGGTGTAATGCCACGATACCCAAATGAACTTATGATTACAAGAGAAGATATGAAAACAGCCTTAATTTATGCAAAAAGTGTTCAAGAATTTGTTCTTATAATACTCAACAAGTCATCTCTGGAAACGGTCAGCAAACTAGAAGTTTCCAATATATTGATGATTTAGTTGATGGACTAATTCAATTAATGAATACATCTGACAATTTTATTTTTCCTATAAATATTGGCAACCCTAAAGAAATTACTATTTTTGAATTAGCTAAAGAAATAATCCGTTTGACAAATTCAGAATCAAAAATTAAATATTTGCCTGTAGTTCAAGACGACCCAAAACAACGCTGTCCAGATATTTCATTAGCAAAAGAAGTATTAAATTGGGAACCAAAAATCGAATTAGAACAAGGTTTAAGGCAAACAATTGAATATTTTAGAAAAATGTAAAATAAAATTCTGGAATATATTAGTAAAAATATAAAAATATATTTAAAAATAATTGAAGCGGGTACGATCGCTTAACGAGACTGTCGAATATATATTTTTGAACGAAAAACATAATGAAAAACATTGAAAAACACACAATTTTTCGTGTTTTTTAGCTGATTTTGAGCAAATTTTAATGATTTTTTTTACAAAATTTATAAATTCGACAGTCTCAACAAACGGTATACGCTCAACACTCTGTGTGGGCGGTTCGGGGTTACCCTAAATGCCGTTTATAATTCCTGTAAATAAAATTTGCCTGCCGCCCTTGTATGTGTGATCGTAACGGTAAGTATGAGAAATAAAATTATTTTGAAAGATGTATACAGGGCCAGCGCATACTTGGTAACAATTGACACGGATTATCACGGATTTTACGGATTTACACAGATTATTCTTAATTTTTATTTTTCCTAATCCATGCTAATCCGCTTTAGGAACTGTAAAGTAATAACCTTTACATCTATATTCTCTTCTTTAATCGTGGCCTAATTGAATAATTCCATTCCCCATGAAACTTGTGATTCTTGATGTTAATCGCATCATATTCTTCATCTGATATTTCTATGCCTCGTTCATATTTTTTCTTATCAATGACACAGTCGACTTTATTTCCGCCGCCTATCTTTGTCGAACCAATCAAATTGACGATCAGCGCCAAAGAGACCAACAGTCTGCNCCTCCAGTTTTTGCTTATGAATGAAAACAGCCTATGTTCAACTTTGTTCCATATTNTTGGTTCCAGGGGGAAAATGCAATACGGTTATCTCTATCCCCAATTCGTCTGCTAAAATCTGCAACTGCGCTTTCCATAAGTGTACACGGTATCCGTTACTTCCACCGCTGTCAGCAGTAATGAGCATCTTTTTGGCTTTCGGGTATTTTCTCCAGCCGACAATTGACCACCATTTCCTGACTGCCGCCGCCGCGCCTTCGGCATTGGCCAAATTCAAATTTATTTCCATTGTCATTTTCTATTTCATATTATACTACATTGTTTTTTATTTGTAAATGTTATTTATTTACATTTCCTAATTGGCCAGGAGTCTGTCGGACTTGTAGATTTTGGGACTCCTTACGGAGTTTGAGCGGTAAAAATCGTGCTTTTGCACGATTTTTTGCATTGAATTGGACAAAGTCCGACAAACTTCTAGCATTTTACTTATATTTTAAAAGTAAAAAAATTAAAAATAATAATTTCTGAAAACATACGATTTTACTTGAATTATTGAATTACTATTCGTATCTTTGAATTAAGGAAAGTTAATGAAAAAGAATTTTTATATTGACATCGTTTTATTTTGCGTTATTTTATACCCATCCTGTTTATCACAGCCAAAACTGGAGTTACAGAAGCAAATACAATTACAGATACAGC
This sequence comes from Treponema sp., assembly GCA_009776715.1. The sequence continues at coordinate 3,089 of WRNF01000096.1, forward strand.
AGGAAAAGTTACCGTTAGATATTACGACTATTACCGGGGAGATACCTATTTATTTTATAGAACTACAACTCGACAAAGAACTAGATAAAGAAAATTTAGGATTAAATTTATTTGTTTATTTTTTTATTGAACACCTAGACGGAATTATTTACGCATTAAATGAAATAGGAATAAAAGCAGATGAAAAATATTTAATAGAAGAATATAAGGGAAAGTACCATATCGACGTTGAGGAAAAGGAAACCCCAACTGGACTAAAGAATGTTTATTCAAGAAATACAACAGAAAAGCCTCCGTTACGCATAACATTAGTAGCGCATTATTTAGGACCGACTGTTGACAGCCTGGTTACGTTGGTAATTGTTGATAAAGACGGAGAAGCTGGTGAGCTTGATTATCTTTATTATGATTTGATACGGCTGGGTATATAGGAGTTTGTCGGGCTTGTGGGTTTTTACAGAAAATATCTGTCGGCTAATAGCCGCAAAACTTTCGATTTTAGGGTTCCTTACGGAGTTTGCAGAGTTAAAAATGCTCAAAAACAGTGTTTTTTCGCATTTTTTTCATCAGGAAGGGCAAACTTGACAAACAAAAATAATTGTTTATAATATAAATATGAAGGTTAATGTTCCTCTTACCTAATGAAATTAAATGGCATAAAGAATTATTTTCGATATTCACATAACACAAGGAACATGCTTCGCCGTAAATTACGGTTTGTTTACAATTCCTGTAAATAAAATTTGCCTGCCGCTATCGTATGTGTGATCGTACAGGATAAACACAAAAGGCCTGTTGCAAATCATTTCAAAAGGTTTGTTCGGCTGGGGGCCTGCACTGCCAGCCATTATATATACCGTTACCGCAGCGGCAGTTACTCCCTCCTCGTCAACTTCAATAATTGCTTTGTGCAATGCATCCGAAATAAACAGGGAGGCTTCTTCGATTAAGCCGGTAAGGGGCGCGCCTTCAAACAGTGGAATGCCCAGCAAGGCAAGGTTTTGTTTTAAGTCCTGAATTTCATTTTCTATGGAAAAACGGGGAAGCAGCAGTTTGCCTTCTGCCAGAAAAGAATTCTGATACAAGTCATTAAAGTAATTGTTTGTCATAGAAGAAAGCAATTCCTCTGCACTGCCGGATTCGGGAAGCATAACGCATAATCCGCCGCCGTGCCTAAACCCAAGCCAAATAACCTGCGCATTTTCGTCTTTATAATAGAGCTGATCTGCGCCCTGCCGCAGCATAAAAAAGGCTTTTGATTCTCCGGAAGGCCCATAAAACAGGCCCTCTTCTGTTTTTGTTGGGCTAAATTCCCAGCTCCATTTATCAGAAAAATAAATTGCATTGGCAATGGCAGCCATAGTTGACGGGCTAAATTCCTTTACCAGATCGGCAATCAAGCCATTGGTGTTTTCGCTTGCCCAGCGGTTTACCGTTTTCACTGCATCCGGGGAAGAAAAATCAACATTTATGGAGCTGCCTCTGTAAAAATCCATAAATGTTTGTGCAAATTCTTTTCGCAGCGTAACATTTTTATCAACAAAAATTGCATTAACGATTTTAAGGGGATTATGATACCATTCCCTGCCTTCATCCTGAACATTTGTCAAATCGTATAACATTCGGGAAGCCGCTTCATTTAAATCATCCTGCGTAATTCCCGATGCGTCCAGGGCGGCTAAAAGAAGGTCCTTTTTTTGGGCATCGGCGGCATTGACCAGGGCGGCTAAAGGCATCCAAACCGAATAGGGCGAGAAAACAAAATTTTCCCCCTGCCTGCTTTTTATCAGGGCTGCGCTCAGTTTAAAAGCAAAGCTGTTGGCTCCGGTTGCAGCGGCTTGCACCGCAGGATCAATTTTGCCGTATTCCGGCTTAAGCAGCTCTTTTGCCGTAATATTAACGATACTGATGGAACCGTCATTGTCCTTTTTTTCAAAACTGCTGTCAGGATCGCAGGAAAACGCCAAAAAAACACAGAAAAAAATGAAAATTGAAACTTTTCTCATAAACAACTCCTCATATAATAATATCATATTATTGTTTTTTTTTCAAGTTTTATCTCTTTTTATCTCTTTTCTTAAAATTAAAAATATGGTATAATTAAAGGTAGGCAAGGCTGGAACGGCAATTGTTATTGCTGTTCAACAAAAGCATATCTTCAACAAATACAAAGAGGGAAAAAATGAAAGTAAAAAAAACAAATGTTTTTATTTTAAGCATATTGGCACTGTCAATAATATTACCGGCTGTTTCCTGTAAGTCCACTCCTAAGGATACTCCGGCTGAACAGGTTGATCCCAATAACCTGCCGCCGGATCAGGCAGCGTTGGATGAATTAGACGCGGCAATGGCAAAGACAGCGGAAGCCAGAGAAGAGGCTGTAAAAATGCGAGGGCAGGAATATTTTCCGGATGAATGGGACAAAGCTGAATCGGATTATGAAAAAGGCAAAGGCTTTGGAAAAGACACCGCCTGCGCAGTAATTCAAGCAGTTGCCGCATTGAATTCGGCTACTGCGAGTTACAAAGAAATTGCGGATAAATCAGCTCCTCTGAATGCCAAAAATACAGATGAAGCGGCCATTGCGCTAAAGGAAGCGGCAACTAAAGCTGAACAGTCCAGAAAAAATGCAATGGACAAACAGGGAAACACCTACTTTGCCAGCGACTGGAAAGCTGCGGAAGAGGTGTATAAAAACAGCCAAAATGCGCCAAAGAATTCAGTGGACGAAATGAATGCGGCGGCGGCATCTTTTAACGACGCAGCCGGCAAATATGACGATATTGCCGCAAGAAGCGCATCCCGCCTAAGCAGCGATACCGAAGATGCCCGGAAAAAGCTGCAGGAAGCAATAGCAAAAACCGATCAATCAAGAAAAGATGCCCAGGGCAGGCAGGCGAATGTGTATTTCCCGGATGATTGGAAAAAAGCCGAAACGGCGCTTCAAACTGCAAAAAATGCAAAAACAGGCACCTTGCAGGAAATCAAGTCGGCAACAACTTCATATAACAACGCTGCAAACATGTACAATAAATTAGCCTCTAATTCCCTTCAACTTCAGGAAAAGGACAATACGCAAAAAAATCTGGATGCTGCCATTGCCCGAGCGGAAAAATCCAGGCAGCAGGCAATAGCGGTAAACAGCGAAACTTATTTCCCCGATGAATGGAAAAACGCCGAAGACAAAAATACTTCCGCTAAAAATGCGGCAAGAGGAACCGCTAATGAAATAAAAGCAGCGACAGCTTTGTATGTTTCGGCTGCTAATGCTTACGATGATATTGCGAAAAAGAGCGGGACGCAGTTTACTGGTGAAAAAAATGACGCGTCAAAGGCCCTGCAAGCGGCCATTACCCGATCGGAACAGTCCCGGAAAAAAGCCACTGACGCAAAAGCAGAAACGGCTTTTCCCAATGACTGGAAAAACGCCGAAACCATAAACCAAAATGCAAAAAATGCAAAACGGGCTACTGTTGCCGAAATGAAAACCGCAACCGGCCTTTATTCCAATGCTGCGGATGCTTATGACGGCATTGTAAAAAAGATCGATCAAAGAACAGAACAGCAGACAGCAACAGAAACAAATAACGCGTCCAAAGCCCTGCAAGCGGCCATTACCCNCGCGGAACAGTCCCGGAAAAAAGCCGTTGACGTAAAAGCAGAAACAACATATCCCAGCGAATGGAAAGATGCCGAGGCGAAAAACCAAACCGCTCAAAATGCAAAACGGGCCACGGTTGATGAAATGAAAACAGCGACCGGCTTGTATACCGCCGCTGCGGATGCCTATGACGGCATTGCAAAAAAAGGCCAGGCGCAGATAACAGAAACAAACAATGCGTCAAAAGCACTGCAGGCGGCCATTACCCGCGCGGAACAGTCCCGAAAAAAAGCCGCGGACGCAAAAGCAGACACCGCTTTCCCCAGCGAATGGAGA
>WRNF01000097.1 GCA_009776715.1 Treponema sp.
TAGCCCGACTGGGTTTTTTCGTAGCCCGAGCCCCGAAGGGGCGAAGCGTATACAGTCCTGTTAGGCGACGGTTGCGCTTTTGCGAATAATTTTCATTTAATTAATCACATAATATTTCTTACTGTCTTGTCCAATTTCTTCCTTGTTGAATGTAAGTACCAGCAGCCCTCCCAAAGCCATATACAGGATCAGAAAATGTATAAGTATTTCTGGCACGATTATATAGTTCACCAAAACGAGAATTAATTGAACCAGCTCCTTGAACATTTGCTCCAATAGTTATTCTGGTGATTGCATTTCCAGAAAATGCGCCTGATCCAATACTTTGAACACTATTTGGTACGATAATTGTAGTGAGTTGGTTATTTCTAAAAGCCCCAGCTTCAATTGTAGTAACACTGTTAGGTATAATAACACTTGTGAGTTGACTTCCAGCTAATGCCATATTTCCAATTGTAGAAACACCATCGGGTATAGTTACACTTCTTTCATCACCAAAATACCAGATCAATGTTTTTTCATCTTTACTCATAATATAGAAATCTTTTTCAAAAAACGAAGTATTATCTGGATCAATTGAAAGATTATTCAATGGATTTCTAGAAAACGCCATTCCTCCAATAGAAGTTACTGAAACAGGAATTGTAATACTTGTGAGTTGATTTCCAGAAAATGCATTAGCACCGATAGTAGTGACACTATTTCCAATAGTAACGTTAGATAGCTGGTTATCGCAAAATGCCAATTCCCCAATAGTTTCGACATTGTTAGGAATAACTACGTTAGTCAATGAATTATTTTCAAATGAGCGATCACCAATCGTAATTACACCATTGCCAATGGTAACACTATTGATTGTGCCTAAGGGTTTATCATTATCTTCGTCCCAAGTACCCCAAAATGCCCATGCTTCAATTGTAGTAACACTATTGGGAATGACAACATCGGTAAGTTTATTTTCCCTAAAAGCACCTTCCCCAATTGTAGTTACGCTATTACCAATAGTAATTTTTGCGAGAGGATTATTCATAAATGCATTGCTTCCAATAGAAGTTACACTGTTTGGTATCGCTATACTTGTGATTTCATTACCAGAAAATGCATTATTCCCAATGGTAGTTACTTTGTTACCAATGGTAACACTTGTAAGTTGGTTTCCAGAGAATGAATTATCCCCAATTGTAGTTACACTGTTTGGTATTGTTACACCAGTAAGTTGATTTCCAGAAAATGCTCCTGCTCCTATCGCGGTTACTTTATTGGGAATTGTAACGTCAATAATTTTATTACCAGAAAATGCTCCAGTTCCAATAATAGTAACACTATTGGGTATTGTAACTCTGATTAGTTCTTTTTGTCTAAATGCAGTTTCTCCTATACTTGTAACAGGCATACCTTGTAATCGTGGAGGAATGTTAACAGATTGCTTATTGCCTGCATAACCAGTAATTTCTGCTGATTTACCACCTTCCAACGGTGTAACTCTAAAATCACTTTCATCATCATATTTCTGAGAACAAGACGTGAAACACATAAACAATACCAATGAAAGTATTATACCATTCCTTTTAAACATAATAACTCCTTTGCGTTCTCCGCATTTTAAAAATATATATAAACTTATACGGGTTTATTTTTGAATTATTATTCCATAATTCATACTTTTTTGTCAAGTCATTTTTCCAATAAATTCGCAACTTTCGTTTAACGTTCTAGGTATATGACGTTTTTGCGGTTGTGATAAAGGAACACGAAGTGTTCCAGCAACCGCAAAAATGTGGCGGAACAAAACACCATAAAGGGCTGAAAGCCCGACTGGTGTTTTATGTAGCTCGAAGCGCCGAACAGGCGCTGAGCATATACCGTTTGTTATGCGACGTACCGTGCTTCACAATTTTAGTAATGTGTTCTCAGATATTTTCTTCTCTATTGCTTCTAACATTATTTCTAAATCGACACTTTTTTCTGCATTCAAACCTAGACATTCTGCTATTCCAATAGAATTTGTACTTAACCTTTCTTTTAATTTTAACACACGTTTATTTTCTCCAACTAAGGAATATGAATGAAATTGTAAACTATCCCCCAATAATGCAGGATTATTTACATTTCCAAAATTGAATTCTTTTTTCATATAATCAAGGAAATCATCTTGGACAATTAAAACTAAATGCTTTTGTAAATATTCAAAAGTGCTTATCTTATGATGCAGTTGCACTAATATTGTTTTGGCAGTCATTTTCCAATTCATACCGAATGTTTTATTGGTATCTAAATTTGTTGCACTTAAACCGAAGTTAGATAAAAATTTTTGCCTTTCCGGCCACACTGTACCCGTTGTATCTAATGTCTGAAATTCAATACCAACAAAGTCTTTAACTTTGCTGTCTTTAGTTGATGCAATTACATAATCAACACTTCCACCGGGAATAGATAATTCTGAAACTATGTGAACATCATTACCGGGTTGATGTAATTGTAATAAATGTATACTGTCAATAAATACTTTTCGGTTTTCTAACAATCTATTGGGACAAATAATAACCGGTAGATTATTAGTCCCGTATAATACTGAGCATGTACCAATAGAAATCTCAGGTTGGCTTTTTCTAACTTTATAACACCGTTTATCTGCGTAAGGACACCATTGCTTTTCAACAATGTTTTTCCAATCATGGGTTTCATTTTTTGTATTATTTCCAAATAATTCTATAATTCTACTCATTTGCCGCCGCCTCAAATAATGACGGTTCAAAAAATCTTCGTTCAGCTAATTTGATGTATTCCTCTGAAATATCTATACCTATAGATTTTCTTCCAAATAAATATGCAACTGCAACACTTGTTCCAGTACCTACAAACGGGTCTAACATTATACCATCAATTGGGCAGGTTGCTAATATTGGTATCTTACATAAATCTTCTGGGAAAGGAGCAAAATGTTCTTTTCGATTTTGTGTATCTTCTGGAATTATATCCCAGACATCTCTTGGCTTACTGCCATTCGGATTATATTTCAAGAAATAATAACCCTTATCTTTTAATTCTTTAGCTCTACCTGAAACATTTAAGCTGTTAGAATGTGTAACCCTTTGCTGCCCACGAATAATCATTCTAAAATCACAAATATTTCCAGCTTTAATTTCTTTTAATATTCCTTCAAGAGCAAGAAAAGCATTTCTTTTTTCAATATCTGTTAAAGAGGTTGACATTTCTATTTGTCGCTTATACCTTATACCGCTAACCCCGGTTGCAGATATTACCGTACCATTTCTTACGAGTGTAGCTTTTGGTTTTGAGCGAATAGCATCAGCATCGTAATAGTATTTATTTTCTTTGACAAAATGAAATACGGGTTCATGAACATTACCTAATTTATCCTTTGAATTATCCATACCGCCTTTGATTTTATTCCATACGACTTCGTTCCTTAGAATCCAACCTTGTTCATCTACCATTTTTAAGGCGATCCTCCAAGGAATTCCCATAAGCGACTTGTTTTTATAAGTATCTCCAATATTGAGCCAAAATGATCCCTCTTGCTTTAATATTCTTTTAATTTCAGAGAATATTTGCAATAAATTACAGATATAGTTATTATAATCCTTTTCTAAGCCTATTCCACCATTAATATATTCCCTTTTACCCCAATACGGTGGGCTTGTTATAACCATATCTATGGAATTTTCAGGAACATTCTGCAATATTTCCAGAGAATCACCACATATCAAGAGTGGATGTATACTTTTTTGTAACAAATACCTATTTATACTCATGCTCTAAGGTATTATATTATACTTTCATCTTTTTTACAATATGTATTCAATTTTCTTATTTTTCAATATTTTCACGGTATGTCGCATAACTTCATTTGTATGAAACGCATATTCAAAACATTTGTTTTGATCCATTTCCAGATAAAACCCCTGTTTTCCATTACGGAACAAAACTCCACCGGCATTTTATCCAGCGTTTCTGAAAGCATATTTCTTACAATCGTATGAAGCTATCCCGCAAATATCCGCGCACGAATCAAAAAAATTTCTTAATTTGACCAGAATCCATAATCTCCTCCAGACAGCTATTGACATCTTAATGTATAATCTAGGTATTGGACTTGTTCTGCATCACGGTTGGTTGTCTCACAAGTATATAAAGGCAATTTACTTCGCCTGTCAGGGCGAAACAAAAAAGGAGCTTTATTGTATGTTTATAAGAAAACGCCAATTAGCGATTACGGTACTCGCCGCAATAACCGGGTTTTTAATGACAGGCTGCCCCGGCGGCGACAGCGGAAACGATACTGGCCACTGGCCGGCCTCCCCCGAACCAATGTCGGGCAAAACGGCAATGGAGTATTTCAGAGACGAAGGAATAGCCGTGGGCATAAACCTGGCCAATACCCTTGACGCGGTTAATTATTGGGACGATCCGGGCAACCCCACAGCCATTGAAACAGTATGGGGCGCGCCAAAGGCCAACCAGGCTCTTTTTAACGGATATAAAAACCAGGGATTTGACATCGTCCGTATTCCGGTAAGCTGGCTGGGGCATATAGGTCCCGCGCCTGAATATAAAATTGAAGAAACGTACCTTAAGCGTGTTGCCGAAGTTGCCGGCTATGCAAAAAATGCCGGGTTAAAGGCGTTCATCAATATGCACCACGACGGCAGCTCCCCGGAGGGGGAGGATTACGGCTGGCTTTCAATAAAAAAGGCTGTTGGCAGCAAATCCGGCTACGATCAAATAACGGACAAATTCGGAAAAGTATGGACGCAGATAGCCGGGTATTTTATCAATTACGGCGACTGGCTGATGTTTGAAGGAATGAACGAGATATGCAACGTTGACTATAATACCAGTCACTGGTGGGGTTATATTCCGGACGGCGATCAGCCGGAATATGAAATAATTAACGCATGGAACCAGAAGTTTTCGGATTCCGTCCGCGCTACCGGAGGAAATAACTTTAGCCGGTATCTTATATTCCCCGGTTATTGCGCCGATTGGGATAAAACGGCGGGCGCTTATTTTAAGCTGCCTTCCGACAATACAAGCGGCAGGCAGGTTGTCACCTTTCATTTCTATCATCCGGGGGACTTTGCGTATTTATCCGAAACGCATGAATGGCCCAACAGCAGCTGGGACGGATCCAAAGCCTATATTGATGAAGCGTTCGGGGCTATGAAAACATATTTTACCAGCAAAAACATTCCTGTTGTTATTGGGGAAAACGCTCCGGCCAGGTATATTAAAAATGACGCAAACACAGAAACTGCACGTCAAAACAGGCTGGCTTATATTGATTATATGTACGGCAAGGCCAGGGAAAACGAAATAGTCCCCTGTTATTTGGAAACGCCTTTTATACCGGAAGAGCCTTATGCCGATTTTTCATTATTTAACCGCATTACAGGCCAGCCGAATTCTCAGGAAAGCGCGGAAGTTATTCAGCATATGATTTCCGCCGCAAAGGGCGCCGTTTCCCCGCCGCCGTGGGTAGATCCCGCCTCTCAGACAACTCCGTTAACCGGGGGCATGGTATTAAACGGTTACAGCGGAGGGAACGTAAACCTTCCCGGTTCGCCTTATGGTTATGAAACATGGGATGAAAGCGAAGGCGCCGTCGCAAGCGCAAATACATTTACCTGGTACGGAGCAAACCAGGGCGGCGGCGGGGCATATAAAGCCGGGTGGGCAGGCTATCTTCTTGCGCGCCTTGGTTTCTTTTGGGGCGTCGGGGGAAAATACACCCAGTATAAAAATATTTACGCTGACTACAACTACAACAGATCCGATAACGCGTCCACAGGCGGCGGTTTTATAGGGGTGTACGGCTGGTCCAGAAACCCGTCCGCTTCGGAAGACATTAAAAAGCTGATCGAGTATTACATTGTTGACGACTGGTTTTATGACGTACAGCTTGACCTTGAGCAAATAGGCTCATTTTACGACGGTATAAAATACGGGGAAGAGCTTGGTTCTTTTGAGGTGGACGGCGCGGCATATAAAATATATGCAAACCCGAGGATTAACGAACCGTCTATCGACGGAACACTGTCATTTATCCAAATTTTCAGCGTGCGCCAGGGCCGCAGAAGCTGCGGGACAATATCCGTCACCGAACATTTTAAGGCCTGGAGCAAATATATTGAATTGGGCAATATGTTTGAAGCGAAATTTATTGTTGAGGCGTTCGGGGGCGGCGGCTGGCTTGATCTGACGTACCTGTATTTGTCGCAGGAAGAAAGCCGGAGAAATATACCTGAAGGCACTACTCCCGTTGATTCAGGCGGCATCGGGGAAGTAACAGTGGCAGGCCCTTATACCGATTACGCTTCCAACCCTTATGTCAGCCTTTTCAGCCCCAGCGCCTACAGTATTGTAAATCTTACCGGGGAAAATAAAACCAATGTCATGAAAGTGGCAAACCCGGCGGACTGGGCGGTAGCTATTTACGATCTGAGCGCCTATGAGGGGCAGAACGTAACCGTCTCCTTTTCGGCGAACGTCATGCGCGCGGGATCGGCGGGAAACCTTGGCTGGCAGATAAACAATCCGGGGGATTATCCCGCTGTAGGCGCTTCGGTTGACAATGCCGAACCGGGGGTCTGGTATCCCATGGGCGGGGAATGGACGGGGGTTCTTACCGCGGAAATCCCGGCCTTATACCTGAACACCTTCGAAAACAACAGCGAAAGCGCGACGTTCTATATTGACGGTTTTACCGCCGCGGTAAAGTAGGCTTGCCGGGACCGGCGATTCAAGGCCGTCACCGCCCTGCCGTTTTTTTCAGTTCCGGTATCGCCTCAAGGACGGCGTCTGATATTTCCCGACCGCGGCCCGAGCAGCCGAGTTTCCGGTCGGGGCGGACGGCGCCGTGGAAATCGCTTCCCTCGGTGATGTACAGGCCCAGGGCTTTGCCCAGATCCTCCAGGCGGCGGCATGATTTAGCTTTCGCGGTGGGGTGCCACGCCTCAAGCCCCATAAGGCCCCGGTCTTTCAGCGCCTTTA
>WRNF01000098.1 GCA_009776715.1 Treponema sp.
TTCATGTCCGATGCAAGATCATTCCCTATCAGAGATAAATTTTCCGCTTCTTTTTTAATTCTAATGATAAGATTTTTAATGCCTTCCTGAGTTTCCTTTAAAAGCATGGTCATCTGTGAAACTTCGTCTTTTTTATTTTTTGCTTCTATATGTTGAGTAAAATCGCCGGTGGAAATTGCCTTTAACACTGAAAAAAGCTGTATTATAGGATTAACCAGGGAACGGCTAAAAAGCACTGCCACCACCGAAGAGATAACCGCAACAACGATTGCCAAAATTATTACCAGGCGCAGTATATGCCAAAAATCGCTGTCAAATTCTTCTGTGGAACCGGTTGTTACCATTATCCAGTCCAACCCGGTTACCGGCATAGATGCCCAATATGTATTGCCAATAACCGTTACCTGTAGGCCGGATAAAAATTTATCGCAGAAATCTTTGTTTTTGCCTTCAAAAAAATTGTTTGTCAATACATTTTCCTGTTCTTCGTGAACAAGAATTAATCCGTCTTTATCTATAATAAAAGTATTTCCATCGGAGGTAATTTTTCGGCTGGTAACGATTTGAGTTAAGACATCAAGAAATACATCCGTTCCAACCACGCCAATAATTTTGCTGTTGTCTATTACCGCTTTGGACATGGTAATGCACAACTGGCCTGTCGCCGTATCGACATAAGGATCGATAAATACCAAATCATTGGGTTGTTTTACCGCATGGGTCATCCAATCCCTGGTTACCTGATCCCACTCAGGGTACATACCATACACATCAACACCGGTAGCAGTTATAAAAATGCCGCCGTCAAAACGGGACAGTGTTGTGCCGTAGTATAATTCACCGACTGCAGGCACCACGTTCATCATTTCCAAAAAATACGGCGATATTTCTGAATAATCTAAATTTGGAGCGATTGATGCAGCTATTTTAGTAACCTCCATTGCTGGAAGAATTGCATTTTGAACATCAATGTTAAGGTAGCGCATGGTTAGCTCCGCTGTATCGTGCAGATTGCTTTGGGTTATTCCGGCAATATTTACCAGAAATATAACCGCTAAAATAACCGAAATGGAAAAAACCAGAGACAGAAACAGAAACACAATCCGCCTGGCCACCACGCTTGATTTTCTGCGTCCAACTGACAAATGGGCATTCACCTTTAATTTTTTATCACTCATGTAATAATATTAAACATTATTCATTAATTTGTAAAGAGAAACCAGATTTTTTTACTGCTAATTACAGGAACATAAACACATTCGTGTAATTAGCGGATTAATTCGTTGTTCAATTTTTGCAATTTGGGCGCTATTTTCTTAACTGCGAAAACAGGCCGCCTGCCCTCTTGGGAACTGGTTTTGAAACCGGTTTAGGCATGGGAAACTTTAACAGGCTGCCGGTTTCATGTATTCTTGGCGTTACCTTTGCCGGAAGCGTCTCCTCGGTAGACGGGAAAACGCCTGCAAGGGCATTGAGCTTGGTAACACACGAACACTGCTTTTCTTCTATAACATCAAGCCTTGCCCTGACAAGTGCCCGCATTCTTTCAAGTTTCATCCATTCGTTATAGGGGCCAACTTCTATGCCGGCCGGGCCTCCCCCGAATTTATAATAATAATCACGCAAAACTAATGCTTCATCGTGGGTTAACAGCATTTTATTGGGGTACAAGTATTTAGCAAGCCTTTCCACAACCCTCTGTTCCAGTTTTAACGCTCCCGCGATGTCCTTAACCGATAAACTCATTTATCATCCTCCGTTACGTACCTCAAGTACAATAGTAAATGCCGGTAAAACCGGCTTGATATTTCTTTAATTATAAAATATTAATCTTCAAACATCAATAGATTTTTAAAAGAAAAACGCATTTTTTTAAAGAATTTTCAAGTATAACCTAAGTATTAGCTCCGGTTTTTCCTTGCTCATTCCTCATTTCACACTGTTAACTGCTTATTTCATTCTATACCTTCCACAGTGTAGTCTATTGGCATGACTTCCTCGGCTAACCGGGCTGCTTCTAGTTTCCGCTGTTCAAGAATTTCCTGCATCTGTTTTTCCATGTCATTGCTTTCATCGTCAAAGAGCCTAATCTCACGGTAACGTTTCATGCCGGTACCCGCCGGTATAGGATGCCCAATGATGATATTTTCCTTTAACCCGCGAAGGTAATCGGTGCTTCCTGCAATAGCGGCATTGGTTAATACGCGGGTTGTTTCCTGAAAACTGGCCGCAGAGAGGAAGGAGTCGATATTAAGCGATGCTTTGGTAATTCCCTGAAAGATGGGCTGTGCAATGGATGGCTGGCCGCCTTCGTCCAATACCCTGGCATTTTCTTCATGAAACCGGTATTTGTCCACCTTTTGCCCGTAAATAAACCGTGTGTCGCCGACAAAGCGGATCTCCACTTTTCTCATCATCTGGCGGATAATTACGCCAATATGTTTGTCGTTAATTGACACCCCCTGCAGCCGGTATACCTGCTGAATTTCATTCATAAGGTATTGCTGAAGGGTGCTTTCGCCCAGTATATGCAGCACGTCATGGGGGTTAACTGCTCCCATGCACAATGCCTCGCCAGCTTCCACAGTATCGCCGTCTCTTACCAGAAGCCGTTTAGTCAAAGGGATAAGATGAATGTATTCACGGTTGTAAGCATCCCGTACAATTATCTTTCGCTTGCCCTTAATAATGCCATGGAAAAAAACTATTCCTGTAACTTTAGCCAATACAGCCGGGCTTTTGGGTTTGCGGGCTTCAAATAATTCGCTGACACGGGGAAGGCCGGAAGTGATGTCCATGGCGCGGGCAGATTCCTTAAGAATCTTTGCAATGGTCCTTCCTGCCTTAATTTTTTCGCCGTTTTCTACCTGTAAAATTGCTCCTCCGGGAAGATGGTACGAGGCAAGCTCTGCCTCATTTTCATCCAGTATCAGGATTCGCGGCTGCTTGGTTTCCAATTGAAATTCAGTAATGCGCTTATCCGTATGCCCGGTGTCTTCGCTTATTTCTTCTTTTAAAGTGGTCCCAGGAATAATATCCTCGTACTTAACAATTCCGCTAAGCTCTGCAATTATTGGATCCGAGAAAGGTTCAAATGTAGCGATTGTTTTTTCCTTTTCTACCACCGTCCCTACCTTTGCAATAAATTCAGAACCGTTTCTAATTTCAATTTTCTGTTCCTGCCCAATAAGGCACAATGAAACAATATTTCCTTCGGCATTCTTCAGATGCAAGGCATAGGCAATTTCACCGGAAACAATAACTTCAAGGCCCCGTTTGATAATGGGATCACCGCGAATAATCCGTTTCCCGTCTTCTGCCATAATTATATCGCCTTGTTCAATTTTATATTCCTGCATTACCTTGCTTACCATTGCATGGCCCCTGCGGGTAAACAGCCAGCGCCCGTCATCAAGCACAATATGCGACCCAACCAGATCCCAAATGTACACAGGATATTTTANGGAGATGCGGTTCTCTTCGCTNATTTTAGTGGCAGTTCCGCCTATATGGAAGGTNCGCATGGTAAGCTGCGTTCCCGGCTGCCCAATTGACTGAGCGGCAATGGTTCCCACCGCTTCGCCTATGTCTACCGGACGGTTAGTCGCAAGATTGCGTCCGTAACATTTGCAGCATACGCCGTGTTTTGCTTCACATGTCAAAACCGTCCGAATTCGCACCGCTTCTACCCCTGCCGAGTCGATTTTTTCCGCAATTTCTCTGGTAATTTCCTCATTAACATCAATTATCATTTCGCCGGTAATGGGATGTTTAACCTGTTCAAGCGTGTAACGCCCTACAATGCGATCGCTTAATGGTTCAATAATGTCTTCTCCGTCCTTTACCGCAAAATAAGAGATGCCGTTGATTGTGCCGCAGTCGTCTTCGTTCACCACTACGTCCTGGGCTATATCGACAAGGCGCCGTGTAAGGTAACCTGCTTCCGCTGTTTTAAGAGCGGTGTCGGCAAGGCCCTTTCGAGCGCCGTTGGTGGAAATAAAAAATTCAATTACCGAAAGCCCTTCTTTAAAGTTTGAACGAATCGGCAGTTCAATAATGTCGCCGGAAGGTTTTGCCATTAGGCCCCGCATGCCTGCAAGCTGGCGTATCTGGTTGCGGCTTCCCCTTGCCCCGGAATTGGCCATCATGTAGATAGAGTTAAAGCCGTCGTTATCTTCTTCCAGTGTTTTCATCATTATGTTGGTAAGATCTTCATTGGTCTTGGTCCATACTTCTACCACCTTGTTGTAACGTTCTTCATTGGTTACAATCCCTTGCCGCCACTGAGCTTGAATTGCTTCGACTTCGTTATTGGCTTTTTCGATCATTTCCGGTTTTTCTTTGGGAACTAAAATATCATCAATGCCTATGGTCGCCCCAAAAACTGTCGCATAACGGTAACCGATTGATTTTATTGCATCAAGCATTTTTACCGTGATCCACGATCCTTTCTCGGTGAATATTTTTTCAATAAGCAGCCTTAGTTCTTTGTCTTTCATCTCATAATTAATAAAAGGAATTTCCGGAGGCATTTCTTCATTAAAAACAAGCCGCCCGGCGGAAGTTTCAATAGTTCCGTCTCTGCCTAACTCCGCTTCATGGCCTGTTTTGTCCCAGATGGGGAATTTTACCGGTTTAACACGGATTAATGCTTCCCAATCCAATACCTTGTACTCTACAGCCAGCAGAACTTCTTCCGCAGAAGAGTATAAAGGAACTTTCTCTTGAGGCCCCGGCCTTTTTGCATTTCGTTTAATCCGGGTTAAAAAATTTATTCCCAATACCATGTCCTGGGAAGGAAATACAATTGTTTTACCGTTTGCAGGGTTAAGCAAATTACGGGCCGAAAGCATCAATGTCCAACATTCCATTTGAGCCGCCTGTATAAGGGGAACATGGACAGCCATTTGATCGCCGTCAAAGTCCGCATTAAATGCATGGCACACCAAAGGATGCAGTTTAATTGCTTTGCCTTCGACCAAAACCGGCTCAAATGCCTGAATGCCCAGGCGGTGCAAAGTAGGAGCGCGGTTAAGTAAAACCGGATGCTCTTTTACCACTTCGTCAAGAATAACAAATACTTCAGGGCTTTCCGATTCCACAAGCATTTTTGCTTTTTTAATGTTATACACCACATCTTTGTCAACCAGCTTTTTTATAATAAAAGGCTTGAACAGTTCAATTGCCATTTTTGTGGGAAGACCGCATTGCCACATTTTAAGCTCCGGCCCCACGGTAATTACCGAACGGCCTGAATAGTCAACACGCTTGCCCAAAAGGTTCTGCCTAAAACGGCCTTGCTTACCCTTAAGCATGTCGCTGATTGATTTTAAGGGACGGTTTGAAGAACCTTTAACCACTTTCTTTTTCTTTGAATTGTCAAAAAGAGCGTCAACCGCTTCCTGCAGCATTCGCTTTTCGTTGCGGACGATTATATCCGGAGCATTAAGCGCCTGCAGCCGTTTGAGGCGGTTGTTTCTGTTGATCACCCGCCGGTACAAATCGTTCAGATCGCTGGTGGCAAAGCGGCCCCCGTCAAGCTGCACCATGGGCCGCAGTTCCGGGGGAATAACAGGCACCACATCCAGAATCATCCATTGCGGCTTATTATTTGAAAGGCGGAAATTCTCGACAATTTCAATGCGTTTTAACAGGCGTTTATCGGTTTTTGCGCCTTTCTCTATCATTTTTTCGCGCAGTTCGGCGGCTGTTTGATCAAGGTCTAGGTTCTCCAGCAATGTGCGGATCGCTTCAGCGCCCATGCCCGCGGTAAAACCCCCGCTGTAGCGTTCCTGCATTTCAGAATATTCATCTTCGGAAAGCAATTGCGTTTTTTTTAAGTCAGTGTCTGCCGGATCTATGACAACATATTTTTCATAGTACAGTACCGACCGAAGATCCTTCATCGTTAAATCCAGGAGCATCCCCATTCGGCTTGGAATGGAACGGTAGTACCATATATGCGACACCGGAGCTGCAAGTTCAATATGCCCCATGCGTTCTCGGCGTACCTTAAAATGAGTTACCTCTACGCCGCAGCGGTCGCAAATAACTCCCTTGTAACGAATTGTTTTAAATTTTCCGCAATGGCATTCCCATTCCTTGGTTGTTCCGAATATCTTTTCACAAAAAAGACCTTCTTTTTCGGGACGCAAGGTACGGTAATTAATTGTTTCCGGTTTTTTAACTTCTCCATATGACCAATTTCTGATCATTTCCGGAGAAGCTATTCCAATCATAATTGAATCAAAATCCTGAATATCCCGCATCGTTAACCCCTTGTCATGAAATTGCTGGTATATGCCATTAAAACGGCATATACCAGTGCATATTATTGCAAAATCAGCAGTTTTCTAAAAATTACTGCCAGATTTAGCGATTAATTCCTCGTCTTTTTCGGTAAGAGGAATAGGTTTATTCTTGTTATCAAAAACGGTAAGGTCGAGCGCAAGCCCCCGCAGTTCCTGTACCAAAACATTGAACGATTCAGGAATTCCCGCGGTGGTGGAAGGCTCGCCTTTTACAATGGCCTCATAAATTTTAGACCGTCCGGTCATGTCGTCTGATTTAATTGTAAGCAATTCCTGAAGCGTATAAGCGGCGCCGTAGGCTTCCAGCGCCCATACCTCCATTTCGCCGAGCCGCTGTCCGCCGAACTGGGCCTTGCCGCCCAATGGCTGCTGGGTAACCAGAGAGTAAGGGCCGGTGCTGCGGGCATGCATTTTGTCGTCAACCAAATGGTGNAGCTTTAAAAAATAGATAACGCCGCAAAAAATTGGATTGATGAAAAATTCGCCTGTTTTACCGTCACGCAGCATAGTCTTACTGGCAACCGGCAGGCCGGCTTCTTTCAGCTTTTCCCCTATTTCCTCTGCGGAAGGAGACTGAAAAACAGGAGTAGAATACCATTCATCCAAAGTTGAACCTGCCCAGCCCAATTCAGATTCTAAAAGCTGGCCTATATTCATACGGGAAGGAATGCCCAAGGGC
>WRNF01000099.1 GCA_009776715.1 Treponema sp.
AAAAACAAGCCGGTAATATGCATGGATGAAAAACCTTACCAATTGCTTGATCATGCCCGCGAGCCGCTGCCGCTACGACCGGGGTCCACAGAAAAGGTAGACAGTGAATATGCGCGAAACGGCACATGCAGTATTTTTATATTTACCGAACCTCTTGGTAGTTGGCGGGAAGCGGAAGCCTTGCCTCGCAGAACAAAAATTGACTGGGCAAATCAAGTCAAATGGCTTGTTGACGAACAATATCCGGAAGCGGAAAAAGTCGTGCTTGTAATGGACAACTTAAATACGCACACTATATCATCGCTCTATGAGGCATTTCCGCCTGCAGAGGCGTTCCGGCTCACTCAACGGCTAGAAATTCATTTTACGCCGAAGCATGGCAGCTGGCTAAATATAGCCGAATGCGAACTGTCCGCGTTGGCGGCTCAATGCCTGGGGCATAGGCGCATAGTGGATATTGAAATACTGAACAGTGAGCTTATGGCCTGGCACACGAATCGGAACCATATGCAAAAAGGAGTCGACTGGCAGTTTACTGCAGAGGATGCAAGAATAAAATTGAAAAGACTGTACCCGGTTATTTTGTAATGTTTTAGTTGTTACATATCACTAGCATTTATAACAAGTATTGGAATTCACTAGCATTTATAACAAGTATTGGAATATTTTTGGTATTTTCTAGAAAATGAATGATAAAGAATAGTGTTATTCGGAAACCTTAGTTTCTGAACAACTTCCTGTTAAAAAGGCATTTTTTAAGGGGGGGCTAGCCTTAAAAAAATGCCTGACTTGTGGCACAACTGCTAACGCCAGTGATAGCTTACGGGTTGTCGAACAAGTCCAATGATAGTATATTCAAAAGTAATTTAATGGTACATGAATATATTGAAAAGCTGTTAAACACCCGTTTAGATGACGCCGCTTGCAGGCTTATCGAACAAGAAACGCACATTGTACATTTTCCAAACGGATATACCATATTACGCGAAGGGGATTCCAGTTTGCATTTTTACTTTATGCTGTCCGGTATTATTCGCGGGTATTATATTGATGAGAAGGGGAATGATATAACAAAATGTTTTTGTATGGAGAACGGTGTTTTTGCTACGGAAAGTCTGCGTACAAAATCACCCTCTTCTTTTACTATAGAGTGCCTGGAAAGCTGCAAATGTATAAAAATTTCCTATGACCTAATAACCGGAATAATGGAGAATAACAATGAAATACGCGAAACAGTCAATAAGCTTTTTCAACGGGAAATAGCCAAACTGGAATTTCGTATTAAAGATTTGGTTATGCTAAATGCGGAGGAACGCTATAATCATTTTTGCAAAGAATATCCGGAATTGCATAATCGCGTGCCGCTCAAATATATTGCTTCATATATTGGAGTAAGGATACCCTCTTTAAGCCGTATACGAAAAAATCGGAAGTAAGGTAATTCAACAGCCTGGTTTTTGTAAGGCGTATAATTTTTGTTTGAAATTAACATATGTTAAACACAAAATAATAATCCTGTGATAGTGTGATACCGTTCAGGAGTTTTTAGTGAAAAAGCATATTTGCATCGTTTTGGTATGTTTCATGTTCAATATTAGCTGCATGGGACTGAGTAAAAAACCGGTTATTGATGTAAAAAATTCAATGGAACTAATTATCAAGCCGGGTGAAAATTGGGAAAGTAAAAGGAAGTTTTTTATTTTTAACCTAAAAAGAACGCCGCAAATGGCTGCATGGATAGAAGATAATAATAACAAATATATTTCAACTATCATAGTTACCAGCAAAAGCGCTAAAAAAAACTGGATAAACGCCCCTAAACAAGGACGGCCTGAAGGGTTGCCGGTCTGGAACCATAAACATCAATTATCTTCTGACAATATTGATACAGTAAGCACGGCAACACCCAAAGGTTCTGTTATTGTAAACGTTAGCAATGATTCACTGGTCAAGGGTAACGTATATAATGTATATCTTGAAATAAATTATGCCTATGATTATAACGATTTTTGGACAGAAAATAATTCCGGTGTTAACGGTCAGCCGTCATTGGTATATCATACACAATTTATTGCTGGGCTGTCTGATACTATACGGCTGGTTCCGGTTGGGCACGGGGCTGTTGATGGTTCTAATGGAAATATCACCAGTGATTTGAGTAATTTCACCAGCGCGTTAAGCATTATGGACAGTGCAAATATTAGACTTGGAAATTAAATCCGAAGAAAATTAGGAGAAAAACTTATAGTAAAAAGGCAGCAAATTAGAAAACTGACCGGTATCATTTCATTTTTATTATTTCCGGTAACACTGTGTTATTTTTCTCCTTAATAAAAAAAGAAGTGTAGAATATTACGGACAGAATAAGGTTACCGGTTCAGTTTATCCATCTCTTCCCTTATTTTTGACGCCAGTTCTTCCGCAGCCTTTTCCAGTTCGACCATCCGGTTTTCTTTTTCCCGGCGGTGTTTGATCTCCGCCTGGGGCGCAGGCTGCGCAAGGCCTTTTTCGCCTATCACCACCCGCCAGGGAATGCCGGTAAGGTCGGCGTCGTTGAATTTCACCCCGGGGCGTTCGTCGCGGTCGTCAAGCAGGACTTCAACGCCCGCCTTTTCAAGCTCGGCGGCAAGGCGGAGGGAGGTGGCCTTTACATCGCCTTCGTATTTTATCGGAACGATGATAACGTGGTAGGGAGCGACTGAAACGGGCCAGATAATGCCTGCATCGTCGTGGTGTTCTTCAATAACAGACGCGAGCGTGCGGTCAACGCCAATGCCGTAACTGCCCATTACCGGGGTGACGGCTTTGCCGTTTTCATCCAGGCAGCTTATATTCATGCTGCGGGTGTACTTTTTGCCGAGCTTGAAAATATGGCCAAGTTCGTTGCCTTTTTTTTCGTACAGCTCGCCGCATTTGCAGAGGGGGCAGATGTCTCCGGCCTTTACAGTGCGGACGTCGCCGGTCATCCAGCCGGTGAAATCCCGCCCGTAGGCAACGTGCCTGTAGTGCAGGTCTTTTGCCAGGGCGCCTGTCACGCCGTCGCTTATGCCGGTTACCGTATGGTCGACAATGACTGGAAGCGCGGAAAGCCCGACCGGCCCTGCAAAGCCGACCGGGGCGCCGGTCAGCCGTTCAACGTCGCCGTTTGCGGCAAGGCTGACCTCGCCGGCTTTCAGCAGGGCGGCGAGTTTCGCCTCGTTCACGTCAAGGTCGCCCCGTATGGCGACGGCGAAAAAGGCTTCGGGGCACATCGCCGCGCCGCCCTTTGCCTCCTGTTCAGGCTTTTTCCGTTCAAGGTTTTTGCAGCCGGGCGCTTCGCGAAGATCCAGCTCGACGTTAACGGCGCGGTAGATAAGTGTTTTGATAAAATTTTTAGCGCTCATGGGAGATCCGTCGCCGCAGGAAATGTTTGAGTTTTTCAGAAAGGCGCAGAGTTCGTCAATGGTTTTTATATCGGGGGTGTCAATTTTTTCAAAGGGCGGGGTATTTGCGGCAGCCGCCCTTGCCTGTTCAGGATCCGGCCTTGGGGTAAAATCAGGGTTGCAGCCCGCCTTTTCCACATTCGCCGCATAGCCGCAGCTTTTGCAGAGGATCAGGGTGTTGTCGCCTATCTCGCTTTCCACCATAAATTCTTCCGAGCCCGAGCCGCCCATCGCGCCGGAGTCCGCCTTTACGGGAATTACCGAAAGGCTGCATCGCCTGAAAATGCGGCGGTAGGCCCGGCCCATAGCCTGGTAAGTGTCGTCAAGGCTGTTTTCATCAAAGTTATACGAATAGGCGTCCTTCATGACAAATTCCCGGCCCCGCATCACCCCGTAGCGGGGGCGTATCTCGTCGCGGTACTTTGTGTTGATCTGGTAAAGTACCAGCGGAAGCTGGCGGTAGCTGGAAAGCTCGTCCCGCACAAGGGCAGTAAAGGCCTCCTCGGCGGTGGGAGAAATGACAAAATCGTTGTCCAGCCGGTTTCTGACGCGCAGCATGGAGTCGCCCATCGCATCCCAGCGGCCTGACTCTTTCCATACCTCGCCGGGCTGTACTACCGGCGGCCTCATCTCCAGCGCGCCGATGGCGTCCATTTCTTCGCGGACGATCTGTTCAACTTTACGGAAAGCCCTCAGCCCGAGCGGCAGGTAGGCAAAAAGGCCGTTCGCCAGTTTGCGGATCATCCCGGAACGGAACATCAGCCTATGGCTTGCGATAACGGCGTCTGCAGGAACTTCCCTCAGGGTGGGGATAAAGGTGCTGGTATAGTTCATGGGTTAAATATAACAGGGAAGGGGAAAAGATAAAAGAAGGGGCGCGAACCGGCTGCTGCCGCCATGCATTGCCTGCTTTGGAAGAATTATTTCCAGGGCCTTTCTTTTTCCAGCCATTTTCTGTCTTCCCAGTATTTTTTATCAAGGGGCGCCCAGTTGTTCTTTTTTTGCATTAAACGCATTACTGAAAACATTAACCTAAGTTTGATTCCCGCAGCCGCTTTGCCGTTCTTCGCCGCAATTTTACCGGCAATTTTCTCCGCCCTGGCGGTAATTTGATTTTTATTTTTAACCGCGTCCCATGATGTCGCCGCCGTTCTAACCGGCATCCTGTATACTTTCGGAACGCCCAGGAAAAACATTTGCCTCGCCAATGATTTGGTAACGCCGTTCATCCCCATGCCTGCTGCTGTGGAAACCGCGACGGCGGTTTTTGAAAACATGGCCTCCTCCGGACGGTGAGACAGCCAGGCGGAAAACAGGTGGTCGAAAAAATTCTTCAAATGCCCGGTCATTTCCAGAACATAGGTAGGGGAACCGATAATGATAACATCCGAAGAAAGCATTGAGTTAAGGATTTTCCCAACCTTTTCCGAATGGGGACAGAATTCCCTTCCTTTATCCAGACAGGCGTAACAGCCAAGGCAGCCCTCATTCAGATCCCCGGGGAGAAAGAACTCTTCAATAATGCCGCCTGTTTTTTCCGCCGTCATTCTTGCGATGCGATAGGTGCTTCCCTTGTGGTTTTGCCCGTGAATCAATGTTATTTTCATGCTAAAACATATCTCCCGTAACCAACTTACAATAAATGCAACCTGGGTGCAAGATATTGTGTGATTTTTTTATTGTAAAAATAAACCATTTAGCAGTTGTGGTTTTAATTAACACTGACCTGTAGCTTTTCAATAATCTCTTGACAATTCACCGCAAAAATACCATGTTTTATGAAAGTATTCATAGGATTCCATGACCTGTTTCGGAAAAGGCATTTATACACTATCAACTACGGCAAAAAATCCAAGAATGAATCCGCAAAAAAAGCGCCGGTGGATAAAAGGTTATACATAATTCGAAGTGTTCACCTTCTTGGGCTTTCAGCAGTTCTTCAATGGTTTCGTAATTCTTCATTTATTTCTCCATACTTAGCTCTCGCCAAGACGCAAAGGAATATTTTATCTCACAGCGCTCACGGAGAGCACGGAGGGATCGCAGCTCTTCTAAATCCCGCCTCAACCTTGGCGTCTTCGCGTTCCTGTTCGGTGAATTTGCCTTTTGTAGAACTATGTTCCATCGCTTTTCCTTTTTCTTGCTGTTTTTTCTTCCAGCTTTTTCAACCCTGCGACAAACCGGTCAAAGTCACTTTCAAACAACCTGTCCTGAATAATACGATATTTTTCAAATTCGCATAATGCGTGGTCTTCGGCTATTTGTGCTGATATTGTACCTGCATTGGTTAAGAGTTCATTACCGTCTGCCTGCAAGATCAAGTCAAGGTGATGCGCCCAATCGATCATTGTCATGGGCATTTTTGCCATTGCCCGGCGTTCAGCCAGGTCAAGGTATGCCGATACAATCAGTTCAAGGGAACGCATTTCTTCCTCAGATAAATAGTTTTTTGCTATCATAACATCGCTGCGCTGAATTTTTCCATCAGGGGCATCGTTCCATGTCGTCAATCCCATGTTTTTCTGTTCAGCATTGGCGCAGTTGTAAATGACCTCGGCGGCTGTATTGCCGTACACGGCAAAATGCAGCTTGTTCTGCACTTTTGCAAAAAACTCTCTGGTAGTTTTCGCTGTTTTATCGTAATCAAGAGAAGTTGCGTAAATATCGGTGATCTTTTGATAAAAACGTCGTTCGGACAGACGAATTTCACGTATTTTTTCAAGCTGCTTGTCAAAATAATCTTCTGTGAGAATGGTTCCGCCCTGTTTCAGGCGTTCTTCATCCATAACCCAGCCCTGTATAACGCATTTCGATGCTTTGCTGATTGTCCCCTGTAGCGGCAATAAAGGTAAGGTATTCAGCCGCACTTGATCGAATGGTAATGTGTTTCTTTTTGTTCATTCCTCACTCCTCATTCCTAACTCCTAATTCTTATCCCCAAACCCCTTCAATAATCCGCCGGCAATATAACTCCCATTAGCTCACGCAAAGGCGCAAAGAAAGAAGAAGAGGTTAACAACGGAGGGCACGGAGGAACACGGAGTTTTATAGAAATTTTTTTTATTTCTCCTTGTATCTCTGTGTCCTCTGTTGTTTATAATCTTCATTGCTACTCCCATACCTTTTCCACGATCTGCTTAATCTTTTGCTCGTACACAAGCACCAATTCCTGGCAGCTGTCAACCAATTTTCGTTCCGCCTCAATTTTCGCAACAATTTCTCATTGGATTTCAATTGGCGGCAGGGAATTTATTCCCATTTTTTCAAGCAAAGACGCAAAGAACGCAGAGACGCAGAGGGGAATAGGGTACAAGGAACAATTAGCAATTAACAAAGTAAGATTAACTAACTGATATACCTAACCACATTTCCGTTACGCCGCTAACTCATTCTTTTTTTGCTCTCTTTCAGACCATAAAATTGGTTTAATATCATAATTTTTAAATGAATCTAGGTAACCGTCAAAACAACCACTTCTGGTGTCCAGTAACGGTATAAAGTAAAATACCCTTCAAAATCACATTTTGGAGGAATAAATGAAGTTTAGCAAAGAAG
>WRNF01000100.1 GCA_009776715.1 Treponema sp.
TTTTATTGTACTGCATAAAAACATCGTTCCAAATTTCCAGCCATTTACCGCATGAACAGCCGGGCCTGCAATCCGGCCCGCAGGGGGCATCGCCCACATAGTAAAACATCTCTGTATCCGGCCCGCAGGGACCGGTATTTCCTGCCGGCCCCCACCAGTTGTCTGCGCGGGGAAGGTAGGCTATGCGGTTTTCGGGAATGCCAAGTTTCATCCACAATGCGGCAGATTCTTCATCGCGGGGAATTCCTTCCTCTCCTTCAAAAACCGTTACCCCCAGTTTTTCAACCGGAATATTCAGCCATTGCGGGGAGGTAAGAAATTCAAAACTCATTGATATAGCATCTTCCTTAAAATAATCCCCCAAGGACCAGTTCCCCAGCATCTCAAAAAAAGTTAAGTGGCTGGAATCCCCCACACATTCAATATCGCCGGTACGAATGCATTTTTGATAATTAACCAAACGCTTTCCCGCCGGATGCTCCTCGCCAAGAAGGTACGGAACCAAAGGATGCATTCCGGCGGTAGTAAATAACACCGTGGGATCATTGTCCGGCAACAGGGATTTTCCCTGTATTTGAACATGATCTTTGGACACGAAAAAATCAATGTATTTTTTGCGGAGTTCACTTGCTGTCATAGAAAAATTGTATCATTTTTTAGTTTTTTTTCAAGGGAGGATATTGCAAAACGGTATACCCCTTTAATTTAGTGTATTAAACAAGGAATTATGCAATTCTCTGTTCAATTAACAATGGCAATCGGCAACAGATAATTAATTACGTTAATTGGCTATATGGAAGTTTAATGCACTTTTCTATTATGGCGTAGAAGTAGTTTAATTTACGGTTAATTACAGCCCATCTGGTTTGCAGTAAATTTGCAAGAGCTTCTCTATACAAATATTCAAAAATAACCTACAATTGATATATGAAAATAGAACTATTTACTTTTTGTGATTTTGCCCAGGAAAACGGCGGCAAGCTTACCCTTGTTGGAACTTTTGATACAATAGTTTCCCGTAATTTTCCATGCGTTCATCCTCAACTGTCAGTGGTCATTCGCGTTCGGTTTGATTTATGGGAATTTGCCGCCCATGCTTTCCGCATAGAAATCAATGATCTTGACGGCGATATAAATATGCCGCCAATCTCCGGTAATCTGGATGTTAAAGGAGGCGGCAATGCTTCTGCTGTTTCGCACCTGGTTTTTACAATAGGAAATTTAAATTTCAAAAATCCTGGCGTGGTAAATTTTACCCTGTTTTTAGATGATAAAGAAATTGGTTCTATTCCGCTGTATGTCAGAAAAAACTAACACTGAAATTTATCCATGAACATTATCCTTTTTGAAGCGCATGAAGCTTTTTGTTTGCTGCTCCGGCGCGATGAACGGACGATACATTTGTTAAAGGTATTACACAAAAAAGAAGGTGATTTTTTTGAAGCGGGCATTCTCGGAGGAAACAGCGGCAGCGGTAAAATCGAAAAGATACATGCCGACGGCTCGATCTGCTTCACGCTGAATTTGCATACGCCTCCCCTTGCGAGGCTGCCAATTCGGGTTGCGGTTGGATTTCCCCGCCCAATTCAGATCCGCCGCCTGCTTAGGGACCTTTCCAGCATGGGCGTTCAGGCAATAGATTTTTTCGGCACAGAGTTAGGTGAAAAAAGCTACCGCAGCACAACGCTTTTTGCCGACGGCGGCGCCCATGCCGCTCTTATTGAAGGCGCCGCCCAGTCACGCGACACCATCCTCCCTGAAATTAATATTTTTGGCCGTTTGGAAGAATGGATTGAAAAAAATCCGCCGCTGACAGAATGTAACGGCAGCTCTGCTTTGCTCATTGCTGCGGACAATGTGCGGCCGCAAGGTACTTTTACCGGAATTGCTTCTGCCAAACGTCCGGTTGTGCTGGCCATTGGCAGCGAACGCGGATGGTCGGATCGCGAACGGAATCTCCTTGAAACCGCCGGTTTCATGCGCCTTTCGCTGGGCAGCCGCGCCCTGCGCACAGAAACAGCCTGCATTGCTGCAACGGCGCTGTTGATGAATAATGAGCGGGAATAAGAGAGAAAAACATCACCTGAGACATTAAATTTACAGAAAAACGCATATCCAGAAAATTTTCCCAACCTACTTGAATAATAATCTAAAATCCCATATAATTTACCCTAATGAATGATTCCCCGGAAATATCCGGGTTTATTAGTGTTTTCAAGAACCTTTATATATAGGAGTTAATCCCATGAAACGGACTTATCAACCCAGCAAAGTAAAGCGGAACCGTAAATTTGGTTTCCGCGCCAGAATGAAAACTCGCGGTGGAAGGTTAGTGTTAAAACGCCGAAGAGCCAAGGGCAGGTATAAACTTTCAGTTGCAGACGAGAAAAAACCTTATTGACCAGGGAAGCAAGATCGCTGCAGGAACAGGATCAAGCGGACGGGAAAGTGAAGGGAGTTGCCCTTCATGAAATCTTTAGATAGCAAAAATGCTGACTTTCGGTTTAAGCGAAAAGAACATTTAAAGAAAAAAAAAGATATTGGGGAGGTTTTTAGCAAAGGAAAGCGCGTTGCCTGTAAAGAGGCAAAAATGTTTGTACTGGAAAACAAACTGCCTTATAATCGGATATGTTTTACATTTCCCAGAGCTTTTGGAAATTCTGTTAAACGAAACCATACCAAAAGATTATGCAGAGAAGTTTACCGGAATTTTAAACCGCAACTGAAAGCTGGTTTTGATGTTATTGTATTGACGTACCCGGATAATCAACGCCGGACTTATGCAATGACATTAATGCAATTAAGCCGGTTGCTTTCCAAAGCTGGTCTGTTGTTATGAAAAGGATAGCCGTACTGCTGATTCGTTTTTATCAAAAAGCCGTCTCGCCCTGGCTGCCGGCTTCATGCAGGTATTATCCTACATGTTCGGCATATGCAATTGAGGCAATAGAAAAGCACGGGTTTTTCCGCGGCTTTCTGCTGGCAGCAAGAAGAATTTTGCGCTGCCATCCTTTCCATGCAGGCGGTTACGATCCGGTTCCCTAGGAGTTTGTCGGACTTTGTCCTTTTTGATGAAAAAAATGCGAAAAAACACCGTTTTTGAGCATTTTTTACTCTGCAAACTCCGTAAGGAACCCCAATATCAGAGATTTTAGTGGTTTTTAACCACCGGCTTTTAGCCGCAAAATCTACAAGTCCGACAGGCTCCTAGGGCTGGGTTATTTTTAGAATTTTTTTTTAAAGGAAAAGAATATATGGAAAAGAATACATTGTTGGCAATAGTTTTGTCAATCGCAGTGCTGATTGGTTTTTATGTGGTGCAGGGGATATTTTTCGCTCCCGCTCCGGTTACGCAAGTAACGCAGCCAATGCAGCAGCAGGAACAGCCGCAGGATGCTTATAGCCAAACAGCCCCGCTTCAAACAGCAGAACAGCCTCCGCCTGCGCAGGGGCAGCAAGCACCGGTTTACGCGGGAACGGCATTTCAATTTGAGCCGGTTCCGGATGACGATTTGGTTGTGGAAGAATTCCATGCAATAGAAAACAATCTTGTTACCGTTGTGTTTTCAAGCAAAGGCGGCGATGTTGTTTCATGGAAACTTAAAGGGCATAAAGACAAAGGCGGTGAAGATGTAGAAATGGTCCTTCCCGGATTGGGAGCAAATCAATCGCATGCATTTACTGTTATTCTGGGAACGGAAAAGAACCCGCGTACAGATTTATTCAGAATTAACAAACCCTATGCCGATGCAGATAATTTATGGATTGAATTCTCGAAGGATTATGCCATTTCCGTTCCGGAAAATGCAGTTGATGCCGAACCGCAAATATTTACATTAAAAAAGCGTTTTGAATTCAGGCCGAATGATTATATGTGCATGTTAAAAATTACTTTGGAAGGAAAAAATTCTTCTGCGGTTAATTTAAATTTTGGCGGTTATATGCTTTCTTTTGGGCCGCAGATGGGGCCCTGGTTCGAAAAACTTGACGGCCGCATTGATTACCGTCAATACATAACCTTTCTTAATGACACAGTAAACGAGGTAAAAATAGATTCAAATACCAACAGCTCCGGCCTTATTAATTCAAACCCAAAATGGGCGGCAATAGCAGGAAAATATTTTACATTTATTGCATATCCCAGCAACAGATACGATTTGGTATTTTCCCAGTTTGAAAACAGCAACAGCGATATTAAAGTAATTTCGCAAATGGACATAATCCGTCCGGGATGGGACAATACCGGCAAAGTAGACGACACTTACTTTTTTTACCTTGGTCCCAAAAGCCAGGATGTTCTGAATGCTTACGATATTGCTCAAAACAACGGGTTTGGGCATTCGGGAATGAAATTTTCCGAAATTGCCGCCTCCAGGGGGTTTTTAAGCCCGGTGGAAACAGTGTTAAAATGGCTGCTGGTAATGCTGTACAACGTGGTAAGAAATTACGGCGTGGCAATTATTTTGCTAACGTTATTGGTTAAAATTCTTTTCTTCCCGCTAACTAAAAAAAGTTCTATGGCAACACTGCGCATGCAGGCAGTTGCCCCAAAAATCAAAGAACTGCAGGAAAAGTACAAAGATAACAGGCAAAAATTAAATATGGAAATGGCTGAATTATACAAAAAGGAAGGATACAACCCTCTTTCGGGCTGTCTTCCTATGCTCCTGCAAATACCTATTTTCTTTGCAATGTATAATCTTTTTAGCACCCATTTCGATTTACGCAGCGCAATGTTTATTCCAGGCTGGATACCCGATCTTTCCCAGGCTGAATATGTTTGGGAATTTACTACTCCGCTGCCAATCGTCGGCTGGACAGCGCTTCGATTATTGCCCTTCATTTATGTGGCGTCTCAACTTATTTACGGGAAAGTAACTCAGGTTCCCAACCAAAAAAGCACGGGGCAGATGAAGTTTATGATGTATATAATGCCGATCATTTTCTTTTTTATTCTATACAATGTTCCGTCTGGATTGCTGGTATACTGGATTTTTTCCAATATTCTTACTTTAGTGCAACAGGTAATTATTAATAAATACTTCCTGCCAAAGCAAGCGGCAAATACTGTAAATGTTCCTGTGGGGAATGTAATAGCGCCTAACAAAAAAAAGAAAAACAAATGGTAAATTCAGGGAGAATAAAATGATATACGAATTTGAAGGAAAAACAGAAAAAGAAGCCATCGAGATTGCTGCGGAAAAACTTGGTCTTGAAAAAGATGATTTTGATGTAGAAATTATAGAAAGCCAGCGCCGGGGCATATTTAAAAAAGGCATGGTACGGATAAAAGTACACACCGATAAACAGAATTTGCCTGTTGCAAGTTTAAACAACGGAGAAAAATCATATTCTGCCGAAGGCCAGGCGGTTTTTAGCAATCCGGTTGAACAAAAAGAATTTGAAGAAAACATAATAAATTTTGTCGAAGAACTTATAAAACGCATGGGCTATGGCGGCAAGGCTTCTGTTTTGTTTCGGGAAGAAAATAAACTTGGCATTAAAATTGATTCTGAATTTTCATCCATACTAATCGGGAAAAAAGGAAAAAATCTTGATGCTTTGCAGTTATTGGCAAATATTTTCGCAGGCAGGCAGGGGCATGAGGATGTTCGGGTTATTCTGGACAGTGAAAATTACCGTATTCGCCGCGAAGAGTCGCTTGTCCGCCTTGCTTACACCGTTGCAGACCGCGTGCGGGAAACGCGCAGTTCAATTTTGCTCGAGCCGATGAATCCCTTTGACCGGCGCCTTGTCCACACGGCATTAAATGACATTTACGATGTGGAAACAAAAAGCGAAGGCGAAGGATTGTACAAACAGATACGGGTGTATTACCGCAGCGCAAAATAGCCTGTTACAAAAGCGAATTATTGGTGTTTTAAATATATGAAAAAAATTACCTGTTTACTTTTTTTTGCCGTTGCTATACAGCGGTTATTGTGCATTCCGCTTGAAGAACTTGTCGATCCGTCTCTTGCAGTTGTGTTAAGAAAGTCGTCTGAGCCGCTTACAGAACTGCAGTTTTCCAACCCAAGCCCTAAGCTAATTCCCAAACACGCAGAAATTCGCAATTATGTAAACGAAAATATTAAGAATTTAAAACCAAGTTTCTATGTGGAAACGCTTTCTGTGTATAAAATACCTTCATCGCAGGCACGGTCGGGCAGATGGAGCGAAACCGAGCAGCTTAGAATTTATAATCAGCTTATGGCTATTAGTTCCCTTGCCGGAATACAGTACTATTCCGCAAGCGATAAAACCATGAAGACATTTTATGAAACATCCAGGGTGGTAGACGGGCCTGCGGGAAAAAATTACCTTCCCGATCCGCGGTATGTAACAATACCCGCATGGAATGTTCTGTATGCAAGGCAAAAAGACCTAACCTTTGGAGAAAATATTTACGGGTTTAATTACCATACCAGCAAAGATTCAATATATTTTAAGCAAGAGAACCTAACAACTATGTATATTAGCATTATTCCTGCGGTTGGAAAAAACAACCTGCAAACAATAGTAGCCATTATTGATGCAGAGGATTCATTGCTTATCTATGCTGCTGCAATGGCAAAAACAGTTTCTCTTCCGGGAATGGGCAATCGCGTGTCCGCATCGTTTAGCAACCGGATTATTGCAATACTAAAATGGTTTGCCGCCCGTGCCGACACTGTTTTTGCAAAATAGGAATAGTTAAAACAGCTTGTATTTTATTAATAAGCAGTATAATGTTGAATGAAGCTATGTTTTTATAAGATATTTGCTTACATTTGAAAATTATTAAGGAGTTTTTGTATGAGGAACATTACAAAAAAATGCGGGATTATCGCACTATCTGCGTTAATCGTATTTATTGCTGCCGCCTGCAGCACAGGGGATAAGTCAGACA
>WRNF01000101.1 GCA_009776715.1 Treponema sp.
AAAAATAAAAAAGATATATTATTTAAGTAATAAAAGAGTTTATTTATTTATATGAAAAAGATAATAATTTTTTCTTTTTCATTTAATAAACCTTCTGTGTATGCAGAAGGAAATATTATTTTAAAGGAAAGATATATGAAAAAATCTCTTCTGTGTGTTTTTAGCTTATTTTTACTCTTGACCTTGGTATTTACGGCCTGTAAGCAGCCTGTTAATAATGATGCCAAGATCACCAGCCTGCCAGGGTTGCATGCCCTGCCGGCGCCGAATGTCAGGGCCACTGGTTACGGACCAACCGGAGTTATCCGTGTGTCATGGGACCCGGTAGCAAATGCTAACGGGTATGATTTATACCGTAAGAGTGTTGCCGGCAATGGAAAATCGGCTGTTGTGTTTTTGGCTTCATTCAGCCATAATACAACGCTAACCTATGACGATCAGATATCCGACACAAACGAATTCATTGTCGGAACAAAGTACAGTTATCTGGTAGTGGCATATTCAAATTGGTCAAGCAATGACGGCAGCGGCGGCGTCGGTACCATTATTACGAATAACGAGGAATTGCTGGTTCTTCAGAATAGCAGCAAGGAAAGCAGCGCCGTTACTTTTTCCAGCAGCGGAAGCAATGCCCTTCTTGGACGCGGAATGTCTTATCCGGCCCCTAAAAACCTTAAAATTGTAAAAGCTATTCAATACAATACCACAGGTAATCCTGGCGACCCATTGAACGGCTATGACCAGACTGATGTTATCCGCGCAACATGGAAGGCTGAGCCAGGTGTCCGCTACCATGTTTCTTACGGCATTTCGGATGGTCTTACAAAAAAAGACCCAAAAGTGCCTTTATACTTCGCTCAAATAGTAACCCCTCCCGTAGGAAGTTTTAATGTTGAAACATTGGAATATGACTTACCTATTATTTATGGCAATGTTACAGTGCAAGTTGCCGCTATACCTTTAGCAGGCGATACATATTATGAACATGGGAAACCTGCTTCCGCCAGCCTGAATGTTACAGAAACATATCTTCCAACCCCTAATATTGTGAATGTTTTTTTCCAGGATGCTGAATCAGTTTTATTGGTTTGGGAAATGGAGGAAGCAGAATCATACAAGATATACCGGTTTGTGACCAATGATAGTACTTATGTAATTAATGATGATATTTTTGTATATGATTCATGGAAAAACATTACCAACAGTGTTTGGAAAAACTATGACCCTGCTTATGATTACCATATTGCCATTGACTCAATTCAGGACCTTTTACCGCTTCAGCTTGCTAATGCGCAGATTTACTATATGATTATCGGCGAAAAGAGCAAAGCCGTTTCTCTTCCGGCAATGGCAACTATTACCAACACTTACAAGATTCCCGATCTTTCTGCCACTAACATTGGTTGGGACGCTCACATCCTGGATTGGCAGGGCATAAGATTGTGGTGGACTCCTAATCCGAATGAAACATATAAACTCTATCGGGCAGTTTATAATGTTTTTGAAACTCAAACCCCTACTTATCAGGAAGTTTCACTGGCAAACATTAACGTAGCCGCTGACGGCAGTCATGGTCTGATAGATACTCCGGCTTACCGCAATTCCTATATGTATAAACTGGAAACTTATGGCGCTAACGGTAAACTTTTAGGCACTACTTATGACGAAGTAGATACTCTTCCTTATTACCCTTATATTTACGAGTATCTTGATTTATCTGTAACTGTAAATCCGGATAATTTACCAACAGCAGCAGATCCTGATATACGGGCGCCAGCTTATGAAATGGGTTATTATATTAGCCACGGTTCATTAAATAATGAACAATTTATAAAACTGGTAGCTTCGGATGAATCTATCAAGATATCCAGGACTCAGGCTACTGGCGGCAATGTTGAAATTGCTCCTTATGAACAGGTAGGAACGCTTATTTCTGCTTCCGACATTGATTTTAACAAAGAATATCTTGATAATCCTGGTCCTGGCAGGTTCCAGTATAAGATAGAGGTTGTTAGAGGCAATACGGTATTATTCACGCCATACTTCCAGCCTGCCGCGGTTTCTGCACCTACAAATATAGGTGCTGCTTGGATTTCATTAAACAGAAATACTGTGGGCAGTGTGTCTACCATTGAAGTTATCGGTGCTGGAACCACTGACCGGATTAATGGGACAAAGGTGTTTGTCCGGTATGCAAACGGTTCATCCCAAGCGATAGCCCAGGATAAAGTTTTAAATAACAACTTCCAGGCAGAAGAGCTTACCGTCACCAGAGACGGAAATACCGGCAATGCTTATAGTTTCAATGTAACTACGGCTGTAGCCCTTTCCTGGTATATACAAGTGTATTATCAAACGGCTGCACAAGCGGCAGTTGGCACATACACGTTTTTAGGCGATTTCCTTTTTGATAATTAGGAATCAAAAGTAGGAATTAAAAGATTGTAGATTTTGCGGTAAATAGCCGATGGTTAATACCGCAAAATTCTACAATAGTAACAGACTTTTAAGTACCCAAATAAGGCAGGATTTTCGGTAAATTGCCGCAAATCCTGTCTTCTTTTAAAGAACCTGTAGTTCGCGCTAAGCTGCAGGCACCGGAAATAATTCCTGGCAAGAATATTACATCTGCTTGACACCTCTTAATTTAAGTATTATAATAAAAGCATCTTATGAAAATGCGATTAATTGTTGCCATAATTCTTAGTATGAATGCTGCTCTGATGCATGCGCAAACAAACGATAATGATACGCCCGAGCGGCTGGGAGATGCGGTCATTGCGGAAAAATACCTGCAATGGGCAGAAAACGCGATTGCTGCGGAACAGTGGCAAGCAGCACGGGCGGCGCTGGAGCGGGCTTCTGATTTTTCCGATGTTTTATCGGATATTTCTTATTTACTGGCAATTGCCCGCTTTAAAGAAAAGGAAAGCCCGCGCTCGGTATTGGCAGTTCTGGACAAAGCTGTAAAAACAGGCAATTGGGTACATTACAGTGAAGCAAAAGCACGGTTTTTACAAGCTGAACAATTCCTTATTCTGCGTAATTTTTCAGATGTTTTAAATTCGCTTGATGCTTACAAAAATGCTGCCGGCGATAATGCCGAATCTGTTTTATTGCGTTTAGCTGCTTTAAAAAGGATTGGAAATTCCGCCCAGTTTCGGGATTGCATGGCCGAGGCCTTAAATCTTTATCCGCGCGATCCCCGTTTCCTTAGAGTATTTTTTAACTTTGCCGGCAGCAAGCCGCTGGATGAAGCTGCGGATTCGGCCTTTTCGGAATTGCTGGAAACAATTTTACAGCGCCTGCCTTTTCTTGTTGAATTAGATCCTGACTTGGCATGGATGGCCGCTCCCTATCTTTCTGATACAGAGGAAGCCCGCCGCCTTGTAGCTGCTTACCGATCCGGTTCTTTAGGATCTATGCCAGGCCGCAGGTTCAATGCAAATACGGCTTCCATTATTCCAGCGTTAAATTTGGGGCTTTTAGATGATATTGATGCAATAGACGAACTCTTTAATGTTACTTCCGGCGCATCCGGTTGTTTTCTTGATAAGGACCTCATCATCCGCATAGCTAATCTGCTGCGCAGCAATGAAGGAAGAGATCTTTTGGCGGAAAAACTTCATTCCTTTACCGGCGAGATTACAACAGATGATGATGCGGATGGAATTGTTGAAAGCCGCGCTGTTTATCAGAAGGGAATTTTGCAGGAATTTTACAGCGATGCCGATCAAGACAGCATTTACGATATAGTTATTCTGTTCAATGCCGGTGAAATCAATTTGGCTGAAACCTTTGCCTTGCCGGTAAAAGATTTTGGCAGGCTGCCAACGGTGATTCTTTGGGAGCGGTATCCATTTGTGCATCAGGCAGTTTTAGGCAAAGAAACCTACTTGTTTGCACCTGCAAGTTTTCGTTTTGTTCCTGTTGATTATATTGAACTGTGCGCTTCGGATAATTATGCCGGGCTTTTGTTTCCGCAGATCAATCCGCTTTTCCAGGGGGTAACACAGCATATGCTGGCATCCTTCGCTGTTTCGGTTCAGCGTCCCAGCGAGGAATTTGAAGGAGGCGTGGAACTTATGCTCCTAGAGAAGGGAATGCCTGTCCGTTCTGAAGTTACGCTTAATGGGAGAATTGTTTCAGTTACTGTGTTTTTAAATGGCAAACCATTATTAAAACGAATGGATTTAGATATGGATGGCCGTATTGAAACAATTCATTATTTAAATAATGAAGAGGCTGTGCAAAACTAAACCGAGCGCAGATTCACAGTTTTATACAACAGAATTAAAGGATTTTTGTATGAAAAATTTTCTTGGATTTTCTCTTTTCTTTTTAATGACACAATTTTTTTCATGCGGAACCGTTTCCACCCAGGAAGAGCGGCTTGCTCCCCGCCGTACATCAGGAGAAATTCGTCTTGAATATATAAGGGAGCAAATTACAAAGAATCCGGCATGGGCAATAGACCTAATTGGCGCTTATAGAAAAGCCTATCAAATCGACGAAGACACAGACGATGAGATTGCTATTATAAATTTACAAAACGATGCCATAGATCAATTAAAAACATTATTTGACAATGCCATTAACAATGAACAATGGGATAATGCCGCTTCGTACCGCAGGTCTTTAGAAAGTTTAAATATTCAATGTGAATTAAGTGAAACAGATATTATCATTGCAGGCGCAAAGAAAAAATTAAAAGACGGCAACAATATAGGCGCTTTTCTTTCTGCTGTGCAGGCCAGTGAACAGCAGCCTCTTTCCTTTGAGGACTCTATGCTGTTTCTAGAGAGGGCTGTAGAGGTTAAGCAGCGGCGCACGGCGGCTTTTTTTGTTAATGCAGCAGAACTTAGCGGCAATAGCAATCAAATACCGGCAGTTATGCGCGAATATGCAGCAGGCACAGACAGCCCCGCTGAAATGATCAAAGGCGTTGCAACGGTGTTAGTCGATAGGGGAATAAAAATTGAACGCGGCAGAGGTTATGCAGATAAGATCCTGGGGTCGGCTTTTTTTATCGATTCGACCGGCCTCTTGATTACTAATTACCATGTAATTTCCAGTGAAGTTGACCCAAAATACGAAGGGTATTCTCGTATGTATATCCGTTTGGGAGACAGTACCAGCCCCCGCTACCCGGCAAGGGTAATTGGCTGGGATAAGGCCATGGATTTGGCGCTNATTAAAACAGAATATAAAAGCGAATTTATTTTTTCCGTTGTTGATAATATTATTCCAAATGTTGGCGACACCATTATCGCCATTGGTTCTCCCGGAGGCCTGGAAAAAACAGTTACTTCGGGCATTGTTTCTGCTTTAAGCCGCCGTTTTCTGCAAATCGGCGATGTAATACAAATTGATGCGGCGGTAAATTACGGCAATTCCGGCGGGCCAGTGGTCGACACGGCAGGGAGGCTGGTAGGAATAGTGTTTGCCGGCATTCCTCAATACCAGGGTTTGAATTTTGCCGTTCCCGCACGGCGGCTTGCCGCTGCCCTGCCTGCCATGATAAAAGGCGGTAAAGCGGAACGCCCTTGGATTGGTTTGACCATTTGCGAAACATCTTCCGGGGCAGAAATTATCTACACTGCGCCAAATACGCCTTCGGCACGGCATCAAATTCCTGAAGGCAGTTTGATAAAATCAATCAACGGCCGTCAGATTCAGGCAGATCGAAGTTTGCTAATTCCTGCCCTGCAGGATGCGCTTTTTCAATCGCCTCCCGGCGAACTTCTTGCTTTGGAAACAGTTGACAATAACGGCAATACTTTAACTCATGTTGTAATGACTGTTCTTAGGCCTGAAATGCCTCTGATTGATGCGGCTAGAATTGACAGCAGGGAACGAATTGCCGCTCCTCTTTTCGGTATGATCCTTTCACCCGGACATGGCAAATCGTGGTCATCAACATATCTTGTAAAAAAAATTGTACTTGGTTCAATGGCAGACGAAGCTGGAATTTCAGAGAATGATCCGGTAATCATTCGCGGTTTTCGCATTCTGGAAACGGAAGGATATGCTTTAATGGATTTAACAATAAAAAAGCGCAGCATGGGATATCTCGAGACAACAATGCAGCTTCCGGCATATCTTGATTCTCCGGATACGCTTTAGTATGCAGAGTTTAAATATTAGGAGTTTTTATTTATTCAGTTATCTATATGCGAGAAATAGTTTGGTGGGGTAGCTTACCCACAACTGAATAATTGCAGGAGTTTTTATGAAGTTAATTTTTCTTGGTCCCCCGGGAGCAGGCAAAGGCACTCTGGCTGCACGGGCTGTTGACATTCTTCATTGCCCTCATGTAAGCACAGGTGAAATTTTCCGTGCGGCAATTGCCGCTCAATCGCCCCTGGGCCTAAAGGTTAAGGCAATCATTGATGCGGGCAAATTAGTGGATGATGGAACCACCATCGAATTGGTAAAAGAAAGGCTTGCGCAAGGCGATGCGCAAAACGGATACATTCTTGACGGCTTCCCCCGCACCATAGCCCAGGCAGAGGCTCTTTCGGGTTTTTCTTCGGTGGACAAGGTTATTAATTTTGACATTCCCGATTCCGGTGTTCTGGAAAGATTGGGAGGCCGCCGTGTCTGCCGTGCCTGCGGATACAATTTTCATACCATTTTTAACAAACCGAAAGAAGAAACTGTGTGCGATTACTGCGGCGGCGAAGTGTACACACGTGTTGATGACGGCCCGGAAGCAATTCAAAAAAGGCTGGAAGTGTACCGCGCGCAAACCGCTCCCCTTATTGGTTTTTACCGGGAGAAAAAACTTCTTGTGGACATTGATGCAAGCCCTTTGGTTGATGAAGTGGTGGTTATTTTCAGGAAAGTTTTAGGTGTATAGGCATAGACA
>WRNF01000102.1 GCA_009776715.1 Treponema sp.
ACAAAATTGCAGGAGCGAAAACATTGGCTTAATGATGATTATGTAAAGTTCTTCCGTTTTGCCGAGCAGGTTATCAACCGGAATAACGAAGGGATTTTGGCTTATGTTTCCAATAACGGGTATTTAGACAATCCGACATTCAGGGGAATGAGGGCAAGCCTGNTGCGGACATTCGACAAGATATATATTGTAAACCTGCACGGCAGTGCGGTTAAGCAAGAAAAAACACCAGACGGCGGCAAGGATGAAAATATTTTTGCCATAATGCAAGGCGTATCACTTTTTGTTGGTGTTAAAACCACTCAAAACAAAGAATGGGCAAAGGTGTATTATGCCGATGTGTGGGGCCCCCGGGAAGAAAAATTTGCACAGCTTGAAAACGGAGCCGTTGAATATACCGAATTGCAGCTTGATACAAAGATGGCGTATTTTATGCCCATTGGCGGCAAAGAAAAAGAAGAGTACGAAAAAGGCGTAAGTCTTGCAGAACTTTTTCCTGTGAATGTAACTGGTATCGTTTCTGGCAGGGATGAAAGTGCAATTACAAATACACGGGAAGAATTGGCACGCCGCATAGACATAGTAAAAAATGCGACAGATGAAAAGCCTATACTTGAAATTTTCAAAAAGTTTGCCAGAGGACAATCCGCCAAGAAAATACAAGATGATGTTTTATCGGGTGGTATTATTACACAAATAGCGTACCGTCCTTTTGATAATCGCTGGACATATTATTCCGGCAATTCCTGCGGTTGGATTTTTTGGCCGCGGGAAAAAAATACAATGGGGCATTTATTACAAGAGCCGACAACTCCAATAGGACAGAATATTGGGTTTTGCTATACTCGCTCTGACAAATCTTTAAATGATTGGGCAATGGTTTTTGTAACTGATACAATTACCGAAAGCTGCATTTTAACAACACAGACATCAGGGATTGCTTACATCGCCCCGCTGTACCTAAGCCATGACGGCGAATGGATGCCGAACCTCAACGCCGCCCAACTGCGTAAGCTCACCCAAAACCTCAGTGAGCAGCCTTCGCCGATAGCAGTATTTGACTACTGTTACGGCGTATTGTACGACCCCGTCTACCGCGAAACATACGGCGAATATCTGAAAAGGGATTTCCCGCGCGTGCCGCAGCCGGCAAACGATGCTGTTTTTCGCGCCTACGCCCAGGCCGGAGAGTGCCTTCGCCGCCTGCACCTTTTGCAGGAAAAAGCCACCCTCAACCTAAGCCTGGCGCCGGGTACGGGCGCCAATCTGGAAATAGGCACAGTCAAGTACGCAGGCGGCGTAGGCGCTGAAGGCGTAGGCACTGAAGGTGCCTTGCAGATAAACTCAAGTACAACCATCACCGGCATCCCGCCGGAAGTCTGGGCATACCGTATTGGCGGCTACCAGGTGCTGGACAAATGGTTTAGTTCCCACAAGGGCGAAAAGCTTACTCTTGAAAGTTTTACCCACATAGCCAATGTCGCCGGCCTGCTTGCCCAAACAATACAAGTTCAAGAAGAGATGCGGTATTGCATGCATAAAGGTTAGCCTGTATACTATAAAATATGAGAGTATACCCTGAAAAACGCCCTGTTCGTTTTTTTAATACGACAGGACCTTGTGATCCCTGGGATCATTATATGCTGCCGCCGGAAGATCGTCTTGTGGGAGCGCAACTACATCGGTATATACGCGATAAACTTTATTGGGTGCTTCATGCTCCACGCCAGACCGGGAAAACTACCTTTTTACAAAGCTGGGCAAGAGAGATTAATTCCGGCGATGAGGCTGTTGCCTGTTATGTAAGCGTAGAGCGCTGTCAGGGAATTGCTTCATCTGAACGCTGTATGCCGGATCTTTGTAAAGCAATACAGGATTACGCATCATTTTCAGATTTGCCCATACCCGAATATAAAACAGATGGGCCAAACAGTATGCTGACAGAAACATTAAAAAACTGGTCGGCTATCTGCGCTCCAAAACCGCTTGTAGTATTGTTTGATGAAGTTGATGTACTTGAGGGCGAAGCTCTTGTCAGTTTTCTACGGCAATTACGGGGNGGTTTTGCAGAAAGAGGCACTGGAAAGTTTCCTGTTTCAATAGCGCTTGTAGGAATGCGTGACTTAAAAGATTATATCGTGCAGGCAAAAGGGGGAGTCCCGGTAAACCCCGGATCACCTTTTAATATAAAAGAAGATTCTACAACAATTGGTAATTTTACCCGGGAAGATATAACACATCTTTTTGCTCTGAGGACTGAAGAAACCGGACAGGACATAACAGAAGATGCTTTGAATTATGTGTGGGAACAGTCCCGCGGCCAGCCCTGGATTGTAAATTCTCTTTTTAAAAGAGCTACCATGCGGGTGCTTAACGAAGACAGCCGTGATACAGTTACGCTTGAACACATCATGGAAGCCCGTGAACAGATAATCCTTGCAAGGGAAACCCACCTTGATTCCCTGGCTTACCGCCTTGATAATCCGGAAATCAGAAAAATAATGGAAACACTGATGGCAGGCGGGACGGATCCTTTCCTTGCACAAAATGATGCATTTAGGCAATGTCTTGATCTTGGGCTTGTTGTTTTAGAGAAAGGTACTCCCTCTGTAGCAAACCCAATTTACCGTGAAATATTAGCGCGCCAAATAACCTATAGCCCTCAACTTGCTATCCCCGAACCTGCATGGCAATGGGAAACACCAGATGGTTTTCTTGATATGGATGCGCTGTTAAGAGAGTTTCAAAAATTCTGGCGAAGACACTCTGAAATATGGGAAGAAAAAATGGATTACACCGAGGCGTTCCCGCATTTATTGCTGATGGCTTTTTTGCAGCGGGTGTTAAATGGAATGCCTGCACAAGCAGGCACAGGACATATTGACCGTGAATATGCCGCTGGCCGGGGGCGCATGGATCTTGCCGTAGAGTACAATAAAAAAACGTATATCATCGAAATAAAATTGATACACTCATACGATACGCCTGCCGAGGTTCGCGAAGAAGGCCTTGTGCAGATAACAAGATACCGCGATAAAATAGATAAAACCGCCCCTTCCTATCTGGTCATTTTTGACCGCCGTCCCGAAGCAAAAGGAAAATCATGGGATGAAAAGATAAGCTGGGAACAAGAGGGCAGCATTATTGTGTTAGGCTGTTAGGCGATGTGCCGCCATATCATGCTGCATTAATATATGGAGGAAACCATGAAAAACCAATACAAAATAAAAAATAACAAAGAAAAAAGAGAAAAGAACAAATTCACTTCTCAAAACATTCTTGCTTTTTCCTTTTTAATTCTTGCACTAATCCGCCATGGATGGCGGTGTAGAAATGCTTTAGCTGAAGTTTTTGTGAAACAAAAACTTCAGCGGCAAAAAACAGCATGGATGCTGTTTTTTGCCGCATGCTCATTACTCATTTGTAATTGCGATCTCTTTAACAACCCAAAAGACCCGGATTACCTTAAAAAAATTGACGAGGAAATTGCCTGGGCAAATGCCGCAAAACTGAATGTTTCCGTGGCGATTCCTGCGGGGTGGGGGACAAGCCCTCAGAACGGCGAAAACAAGTGCTTTGACATAAAACGGGCAACCGAAC
The DNA here is from genome assembly GCA_009776715.1 of Treponema sp. Next base: position 3,601 of record WRNF01000102.1, read on the forward strand.
GGCCTCGCAAGGGTTATCCTTTCAATGTGGAGTTTATGCCGGGTTACGGTTACGGTTTTATCGGCTGGCTGGCCTTTGAATTCACTGAAGAATTTAAACTGGAATCGATAAACAGCCTTGATTTTATTGATGCCAAGCCTTACTCCATTCAGGAAGGCGTTGTTATTAGTTCCCCGGAAGGAACCTTTACCGGATCCTATACCGCGAATATTACGCTTAACGTCTCAAAAAACACGGCTATAACGCTGGTTCCCTGGTGCAGTTCGCGTCCGCAGGTTATTCAGTCTAATCCGCCGCTTATCAATACCGGCGCCCTCTACAGCCTGGGGCAGACCATAACCGTTTATTTTTCCGAACCAGGGCTAATTTACGAAGCGGGTCCTTTGGAGAATTTTTTTGGCGAAGGTTTTATACAAATAAAAGGGCAGACCATGCCAAAACAAATTGACGAGAAGATTACTATTTATGAAAACCTAAGCGAATATTACCATACGCCGGTGTACAATGACGAATTAAAAACCATAACCATACACGCAGACAGTTTGCCTGTTGAAGAGATGAGCATTACGGTAACGGTGGGGCCGGACATCAAAGGCAAGAACGACAGCCTTATGGCCGCCCCGGTAAGTTTTTCATGGCGCACCAGTACCGAGACGGTAAAGGAAACCTATGCTGCCCAAAATATCTGGGCGGCGCACAGCCCGGACACGGTTACGGGCGAAGAGGGCTTTTTTTATGCGCGGGCAATACCGGGGGAAAATAATAACTACCGTGATGCGCGGCTTAGGAAAAACAACGACGGTAAATATGAAATAAACCTGTACTTTAGCGTAAGGTCAAACAATGAAGATTTAGGCGATCCGAACCGCTGCATGGTGCAGGAATACCGCGCCTATACCCTTGCGGGAAGCAATGCGTCTTCGGTGGGAGATGCCGCAACATATGAAATAACGGCGATTGCATCACCCGGCAGCGACCCTGCGGCTAACGCTTACCGAAGCAGCAACAACAATGTCAAAGCCTACAAAATAACGCATACAATGGATCCAGAAAAATACGAGACGGGAATATGGCGGCTGGTGCTTATGCCCTACCTTGACGAGGGCGGCGTTCAAATAGGGCTGGACACTTGGGGAAACGCCCATTCAGATAACGCTTATGCAGTTGTGGTACTGAACAATACGCTGCCAACGGGAACCCCAATACTAAGCCTGAACGCGGAAATGTCCGGCACGGGCATATACAACTACGGCGCGGACAATCAGTTATTGAACTTCGATGTAAACTTTAACAGTATTGTTGACAGATGGGCAAGCAGCGGCATTATGCGCGATGACGGCAGTTATGAAAAGCCCTGGACCATAGACGCTTTCAGCGAACTTACATGGCAGTGGCGTATTGTAGATGAAACAGACAGCGAACCGGTTGGCCTGCCAAGTTCCTGGATTTCCACAGGCACAAGGGAAAGCGGCAGTAATCTCACAGGAGTTCTAAGCTCAACCCAAAACATTTACAACATAGAATTATGTTTCCGCGACACACTCGGTCAGGCAAGCGAAAACTGGTTAAAAATAAACGTCCGGTTTACGTACTATGAATCAAATTACGGCGATGTTTCCAATTACCAAGCAATATACAACCCCGCTGTCAACACAATCACGGTAGAGTGGGAGAACCCCGCAGAGAGCGATTTTAACCATGTAGAAGCCTGGTACAAGGAAAACGGCATCGAGGTAAAGAGAGCCGATCTTGATAACAAAGCAACCGTTTTTGTTATACGTAATGTACCCCGGCTTGATGCCTCCGGCGTGCGGGATGGGGCAGCGGTGCAAAACATTTACTGCTACGAAATTTTTATGAAGACCCACAGCGTTATTGATTCAATGCCGGCCTTGTCCTTTAAGATATGGAATTTCTGCACATCGGGAGATGCGGGTTCAGGCATGAAAACAGGCATTGCCGCAGGGTTTAGCGAAGCTGTCGAGGTGATTGACGCCGGCAGCGAATACGATGCCGCCAATAAAACCATCGGCCTTGCAAAAATCGCTTCGCATGATTTAAGCGGGCAGTATGTGCTTGCTGATAATATCAACCTGAACGGCGAATGGATGCCGATAGGAGACGGCGATGCTGCCTTTCAAGGTATTTTTTACGGCAATGGAAAAATAATCAGCACCGCTTCTGACTTTAGTTTTGCAGATAATACCTATACAGGAATTTTCGGGTTTGTGCAGGATGCTGTTATACGCGACTTAGCGGTGCATTATGCTTTCTCTGTTGATGTATCGGCGGATTCATATAAATACACAGGCGGCATTGCTGGTTTTGCTGCGGCTGATACTGTTGTGCGTAACTGCATAGTAACAGGCGGGGAGAGTACTATTTTAAAGGTTACAATCCCGGTTGCAGTTGGATACAGCACATATAACGGCGTGGCTCTTGGCGGTATAATAGGATGTATGGAAAGCGGTGTAAAAATTATTAATGCCTGTTCCGCACTTGATATCGAATTATTATATGAATATGAAAGTACAGGGGAAAATTATTCCACTTATACTTATGCAGGTGGTGCAGTTGGATATATAGTAGGCGGAATTGATCCGGAGCTTGATACTGTTATTTTATCCGGGATACGTATTACTGGTAATGTCAGTATGCAGTCATACAATATAAGTTATTGTTTTGGAGGCGGGGCAGTAGGTTATTGTAATAGTAACGGAGGTAAATTGTACGATGTAAGTTTTGGTGGAAATTTGATCATGGGACGTAAAAACACTTATGAGAGCGGCAGCATCTATGGCGGAGGCATAGTAGGGTTTTGTGTGAATCCACGCTTTGAAGAATGCACATTCGAACAAACGGGAAAAATTATAACTCTTGAAGATATTCATTCTAGTTCTAATGGGACTTTTAATAATTCCAATTGGCTTTATATTAGCGGTATTGCAGGTTCTATGACAGGAGATGGTACACTTAAAAGCTGTACAGCACGGGGTGGTATTGATATACGAAGTCTTAGTGTAATATATGCGGGGGGAATTGTTGGTGAACTGGCTGATTCATCAATACATTTTTCTGAATGTAATTATGAAAATGGCAGGATTTTCGCAAAAACCAAAAATGTTGGGCGGATTTGTTTAGGAGGTATAGTTGGATATGAGGTTGTTACTTGGGGTACTGAATTTCAAAATTGCTTTTCTATTGGTGGCCAATTTGAAATTGATGTAAATGTATCTAATCTTTGGATAGGCGGTTTTGGAGGCATGATTT
>WRNF01000103.1 GCA_009776715.1 Treponema sp.
CCTCGCCGGAAGGCCGCATCCAGCAATCTGCCGGACCGCCGGTTTTAAAAGTGCAGTGATCAGTCATTGGTTCGTTGTAACGAATTTCCAGCCGGCAGGGATTGTTTTTTAAACACATCTCTGCAATTTGCNCAATANTCTCAGTATAGGCCATGNAATTATAATATAAAAATTATTCAATGCATGTCTATAAATAATTCACATATCAGGCAATTCTAAAAAACTTGAAAATTTGTTATTTTTTTTAAAAATACTTGAAAAAAAAATTAAATGATGTAGAATTAAATAAATTAGATAATTAATTGCCTGTGAGCAGTGAAAAGAGGTATGTATGAAAACAAAATATTCATGGCTGCTTTGTATTCTATCCGTTGGATTAACTTTGGCATTAGTAGGGTGTGCGGAGACTGACCCTAAAAAGACTGAAAAACAGTATGGCATTACTATTGATCCTGCTATAGAACACGGCACCGTTCAAGCCTCTGCTTTGAAGGCAGTCAAAGGCACGGAAATTACGCTCACAGTAACACCCGATAATGGGTATGTGTTAAAGCCCGGCTCTCTTAAATATAACGGCACAGCCATTGATGAATCGGCTAAAAAATTCATTATGCCCGATAGCGAGGCGGCAATCGCTGCTGAATTTGTAAAACTCTATGCCATAACTATTGACAGTTCCATTGAAGACGGCACCCTTACAGCAGACCCAATGGAGGCAATTGCCGGCACGGTAATAACGGTCACGGTAACGCCCGATGCAGGGTATTATTATGTAGAAAGTTCGCTCAAATATAACGGCACAGGCATTGATGATTCTGGCGCTGAATATGACGGAGATATTTATATCATTACCTTTGCAATGCCCGAAGATGATGCGGAATTATTTGCTGAATTTGAAGAAAGCACCGGTGTAATTTTACGAAAAATCACTGTCGCAAGCACCGTAACCAACGGCGCTATTACAGCGGATCCAAATGCAGACATTGTGCCTGGCACGAAAATAACAGTTACGGTAACGCCGGATACAGATTATATATTAAGCCCCGGTTCGCTCGGACCAAGCGCCTTAGTCTTTACACAAGTTGATGATACAACCTTTACATTTATTATGCCTGACGGGAATATAACATTATCGGCTGCATTTATATTAGACTCTAATAAATTATATACAATTACTATTCCTGTTTTTGCCAACGGCTCTGTTTCAATGCCGCCTCCATCTGCAAAGGCCGGCGATACAATAACGGTCACGGTAAGCCCTGATTCTGGGTATAAACTAAGATCCGGCTCGCTTAAATATGGCAGCACCAGTATTAATGAAGACACCCTCGAATTCATTATGCCTGCCGAAAATATTACAATATCTGCTGAATTTGAAGAAATAGAAGAAACTGCGGCTTCAGTTCCCCCTTATACAAAACTGGATTATTCCGCTTGCTACCCGGAACTGGATGCTATCGTTGCCCAAATGACCACTGCCGAAAAAGCAGGGCAGATGACACAGGCAGACCGCAGCAATGTTAATAATGCCAGTGTTACAAACTTATTCCTGGGTTCGGTCTTAAGCGGCGGCGGTTCAGGACCGAACGGATTTGGCACTACCATGGCACAGTGGTGGTCATATACCAACGGTTTGGTGAATGCATCCCTGGGAACAAGGCTGAAAATTCCCCTGGTATACGGAACTGATGTAATGCACGGACATGCAAATGCCTTGTATCAGCCCAATGTTTTTCCGCACAATATTGGACTGGGTGCAATAGCCGTTGCCGACCTGGAAACAGGCACATTGGCGGCGTATGAGCAGGGAAAAGAAGTTGCAAGAGAAATGCTGGCCTGCGGCATACGCATGCACTTTGGCCCTATGCTGGAATATGCGCAAAATATGCGCTGGGGACGTGTTTATGAAACCTACAGCGAAGACATGGAAATTGTAAAAGCGATGGGACCGTCTTACATCCAGGGTTTGCAGGAAACCAGAATGGTAGGGGCAACCGGAAAGGACTATGTGGGAGAGGGACAGCTAAGCTATGGTTCAGGAAAAATCGCTGTGACTCTTAACGCCTCTCAAATTCAGGAAGCATTACAGCCGTACAAGGAAGCCATTGACAGGGGCTTATTGGCAGTAATGACTTCGTATATTAGTGTAAACGGAACCAAAATGGTTCGTAATAATGATCTGGTTAATGACTGGCTTAAAGGGAAGGATTATGCAAACGGGCAGTTAGGTTTTGAAGGTTTTGTCATTTCCAACTGGAATGACATGGGTATTTCTACATCCAATGTTTCATCATCGATTAATTTCTACATCCAATGTTTCATCATCGATTAATGCCGGCCTTGACATGGCAATAGCAGCGGAAGGCACCCATACATCTTATATCACTGGTTTAACATCTGCGATAAATAACAACCAAATAACTGCATCCCGTATTAACGATGCGGTTCGCCGCATCCTTCTGTTTAAAAAAGTTTTTGGCATACTCGGCAATCCTAATCCTCCGGAGCCTGGCGCGAACACCATCATCACTTCACAGGACCGGCAGTTTAACCGCGAGACAGCGGCAAAAACACTGGTGCTGTTAAAGAACAAGACGGGCACGGACGGGAAAACCGTTATAGAGAATCTGGGCGGCATGAATAATATTTATATAGCCGGAGCGCCAGGAAACAGCCTGAACCGTATCTGCGGCGGATGGACAATAGATTGGCAGGGAGCAGAAAACGACACCAACCTAACCGGCACAACCATACAAGCCGGCATTCAGGCCAAAATGCTCGGTAAGACCGTTACCGGCAGCGAAGCATGGAATACAAGCTATGCAAATGCTGCTGATGCTGTCATCGTTGTGCTTTGGGAAGGAGAAAATTATGCAGATGATGCAGGTGATTACCTAAACAATGTTACCCTAAGAGCCGACGACATCAGCTTGCTGAATAATGCTTACAATACCGGCAAACCCGTTATTGCCGTTATGATTTCAGGCCGGCCTATATTTATAACTACAGCCCAACTTGACTTAATGGATGCCTTTATTGCGGCATGGCTGCCCGGTTCTGAAGGCGGCGGCGCCATTGCTGACGTATTGTTCGATGCCGATAAGGACTTCTTTGGCAAGACTCCTTTTACCTGGAGAACGGCATATAACAGCACAGTTACATTCGGCTACGGAACCGGATTGAAAAAAGGCCAGGCAGGAACATATGAAGGGGGAACGCCCTAAGTTCCAGTCCCCGCGCCGCATTCGCTGTGAACCAACTCTTTGGTAACTTGAGCCGAATATTCAATATAACACGGATTAGCACAGATTTACACGGATTATTTTAAATTTTAATTCATAAAATCCGTGTGAATCCGTTTAATCCGTGAAAATCTGTGGCTTTTGCATATATAGCTTAACGAGAGGCCAAATGAAGCTTGAGACAAGCTTTTGCTGTAATGGTGTGTACGGCATCGTGTGGTTTGTGGTTAATTTTGAAATAGAGAATTGCTGGTTATTATTCACTGGTTATTATTCAACTGGTTATTATTCACTTGACAAACAGTATTTTAACTGGCATAATTCCCAATTAGTTGACTGTAATGTCGGCAATAATAATTAGGAGGAAATTTATGAATTTAAATTTCAGAATGATTGGAAAGATTGGTTTTTTATTGGTAATTATTGGCTTTTTTATGCCGGTAGCTTGCGAAATGAATGGTTTTGACCTGGCAAGCGCATTGATGCAGGGAGGTTCATCTATTGATGGCATTCTTCTTTATGTCTTGTTTATTTCAGCGATTGTCGGAGTTATTCTTGGCGTGTTGCTGATGATGAAAAAAAGCATTCCTGGAGCGGCTGAATGGGTGGTTCTGCTTGTCTGTGTAGCCAGCGGCCTTATTGTGTTTTTCAGGGGTATTGATACCCTTACCTTAAATGCAGGCGCCTATTTTATTTTAATAGGATGGATTTGTGCTTTAATTACTCAACTTATTCCTAAAAAAGATTAAATTATGAAGATGGGCTGTCTAGTAAGTTTAAACGTATTGGGCAGTCCCTTTAATTTCCTTTATAATGTTCAAAAATTCAATTAAAAAAAGGTTTCTTTTCTTTCTGTTTGCAACATTGGCTTTTGGCCTTCATGCCCTGCCGCAGGCGTTTTTTATTATGCCGAATACAATCATTGAAAACGGAACTATAACAAGAGGGTATAGCCTGGAATACGGCAAAGAAGCAATTTCTGCTGTTAATGTGCCTTTGTTAAAAACAATTACTGGAACCGTTACCGTTGCCTTCACAAACGGCCGTTTTCAGGAAAACAGATTTTACGATTTGCTTTCCAGCGGAAAAATTACGCTTGTTCCCTATAATTCCCTTGAGTGTATAGGCTTTTTAATTAATGATAAAACAATTGTCTGTTTAAAAACCGGTAATGAAGGATTAAGTTTTTCCAGAGACGGAATGTCCAATTATGAAAACAGGCTGATTGAAAATAACATTAACCTTGTAATTGAACTGGAAAAACACAGTGTTTCCCATTCGGCAATACAGGAATATGTCTGGCGGAACAGGATTGTAAAACTTACAAGAGAAGCTTCCCGTTTTACCGTTGATTTTCAGACAACAGTTGACGAAAGTGAAAAAGTAAGAAGCGTTTTTACCAATTCAGCCGCAGTCCGCTACAGCAGGAACAGCCGGGTTTTTCTGCGGTTAGACGGCCTGTTAAACAAAAACAGTGAAATGAGCGTTTTTATAAATGAGCTTATCTCTCACTTTCATACCGATCATGTCAGCCCCTCTGTTCTTGAAACAGCTTTGCGCGATGCGTTATACAACCGGATAATTGCGCCGTATCCGTCTTTGGATGCATCCAAAGTTCCTGCATTTTTTATGCTTTTTGAAAAAACAGGATTCAGGGACGGAACACAGATGCCCTCTAACAGAATTCTGGATATTGCGCCAAACGGAAATAAACTTAATCTTGAAACAACTGTTTTTAATGATTTTGACTACACATCATTCAATCTTGACAGGGACATAACTATAGAAATATTCAGATATCATAGCCCGCGCGATGTTAATTCCGACTGCCTCTTTTACCGGGTTACCCATAAAAATGTTTCCTATATGCTTTTTGCCGATTTTGACGATCCTTTAGGTTTGGAAAAAATTATGGATATATCTGAAGCAAACGAACAAAAATATTTTAGCATAATGGAAAAAAAAGCGGAATTGTCAATGCAATTATTCAAGGCAGAATCGGATAAAAGCAAAAACAGCAGCCAAATTCATTCGGAAATTAAAACATTGAATGATCAACTGGCCGGCCTTTGGACAATTAAAGCGGATATAATGAAATGGCCGCACCATGCCCATAAATTTCCCAATAATGAAAAAACCGATGCAATAATCAGAAGGCTGAACAAAACGGTAAACCCGCGTTACATTATTTGGCAGCCGCATTATACTCAAAAAGGCTTTATGGAATATATTAACCGCTTTGATTTTCGTAATAAATTTCTATCTTCTGACGATGCCGAAATTCATATTATCAGTGAAATAAAAGATAAAAAATTGCCCCTTTACAAAACCGGCTAATCATGCCTTAATCTACTTTAAATTTTCCTACCTCCGAATTGAGTATATTGATATTGTCAAAATTTTCCTGGCTTATCTCCTGCACACGGGTAACAGCATTGGTTATTTTTTCTGAACTTTCCGTCATGCTGTCAATTCCTTCTTCAACATTGCTGCTAAGATGTTTTAGTTTGTCGCTTTGAGTCATGGCTTCCCTGCTTATGTTTGCCATTTCCAGAGAAGAATTTTTTACTTCGCTGGTAACGTCATTCAACTGCATTACCGCATCCAGAATATGCCTGCTGCCGACTTCCTGCTCTTCCATTGCATTGCGTATCTGTGTCTCCTGGGTTGAAACAACATTTATTTCCCGTTCAATAACGCCAAAACGATCCAGCACATAGACAGTTGATTTAGTTATAGTGTCAATAGAATTTTTAATTTTTTTCAGGACTGCGCTGATGGTTTTGGATTGTTTCCCTGAATTTTCCGCCAATTTGCGTATTTCATCGGCTACCACTGCAAACCCTTTTCCCGACTCACCTGCGTGGGCTGCTTCAATGGCGGCATTCATGGAGAGCAGGTTGGTCTGGCTGGCGATATTCTGCATTACCGAGTTAATCTCCAGCAGCCCTTCCGATTCACGGGCTATTTCCTGAATGTCCTGCGACACCTTTTGCAAATCCATGCGGCCTGCTTCAGAAGATTCAGCCAGCGATTTTATATTAGCAGTGTTTTTAACCAGTGTTTGCGTTACCGAGGAAATATTTGCAAGCATTTCTTCAATAGAAGATGAAGATTGAGACACAGCATCCGCCTGGATTGTAATATTTTTATTCAGCAAATCCAGCCCTGAAATAATGTTCCCCAATGAATCAATTGAAGAACCTACTTCATCAACCTGTGCAAGAACCATTTTACGCATATTATGAATATTGGTTTCAATTGTATATACAGCCCCGGATGATTCAATCATGGTAAATTTTAATTCCTCGCTGTTGTCTGAAAGCACAAAAGCCCTGTTTTTTATGTCTTTAATCAAACTGCTCATTCTGTCAAAAGTGCGGTTAAAATATTCCGCCAATGTTCCAGATTCGTCTTTTTGGCGGACATCCAGCCGCTGCGTTAAATCCCAGTTACTGGAAATTTTCTCCAGCATATTTATCATAATTTTTAATGGTTTTAGCATGTTTCCAATAAACAGATAAAAAACTATAAAAATTATGGCAATAATTGCAATCATTGAAAAAAAGAGCGCTGTCATGG